>NZ_JAUMUL010000102.1 GCF_030530635.1 Actinomyces sp. | reverse complement strand
GAGGACATCACCCGCGAGGCCCACGAGAAGGACTGGCCCTTCGGCGAGGCCGTCACCAAGGGTGCCTCGGTCTGCCCGCCCGCCGGCCTGCCCGAGATGCACGCCTTCGTGGATGCGCTCGCCGAGCTGGACAAGCCGATCTACTGCATCTGCGAGCAGGACTGCTACCCCTGCGACCCGTCCTTCCCCAAGCCCAACGCCATCAACATGCGCAAGTACCTGGCCGAGTGTGGCCTGGGTCTGGCCTGATCGGCATCGCTCGGCGGCCCCGGGAGGGGTCGCCGAGCACATCCGCAAACCCACACCCGCAACGAATCCTCAAGGAAGAGAGAAATCATGACCGTTCGCATTGGTCTCATCGGCGCCGGCGGCATGGGCCGCGCCCACCTAGCCCGCATCACCAACGAGCTGTCCGGCGGCAAGATCGTCGCCGTGGCGGACATCAACCACGACGCCGCCGCTTCAGCCGCTGAGCCCTACGGCGCCAAGGTCTACGACACCTCCGACGAGCTGGTGGGTGACCCCGAGGTCGACGCCGTCGTCATCGCCACTTTCGGCAAGGTTCACGCTCCCGATGTCATCAAGTGCATTGAGGCCGGCAAGTACGTCCTGTGTGAGAAACCCCTGGCCACCACGGCCGAGGACTGCATCGCGATCATGGAGGCCGAGCAGAAGGCCGGTAAGAAGCTGGTTACCGTCGGCTTCATGCGGCGCTTCGACGCCGCCTACAACGAGATGAAGGCCGTCCTGGAGGCGGGCGAGCACGGCCAGGCGCTGCTGGTCCACAACCGCCACCGCAACCCCTCCGTCCCGGAGTCCTACACCTCGCGCATGGCTATCGACGACACCGCCATCCATGAGATCGACACCATGCGCTGGCTGCTGGGGGAGGAGATCGTCAAGGTCCGCGTCGAGCGCCCGAAGTCCACCACCCACCGCTTCGAGCACCTGATCGATCCGGTGGTTGTGGTCATGTACACCGAGTCCGGCGTGCGCATCGACGACGAGGTCAACGTCAACCTGCAGTGGGCCTACTCCATCGAGTGCGAACTCGTGCTCGAGACCGCGGCGGTGCGGCTGGGCGACCAGGAGAAGATCCATATCCGCGACGCCCACGGCAACCGCAACGCCATGTGCCAGTCGCATATCGACCGCTTCCAGGGCGCCTTCAACCGCGAGTTCCAGGAGTGGATCAACGCCGTCGCCCGCGATGAGCACACCGGCTCGACCTCCTGGGACGGCTACGCCGCCACCTCCGTCGTCGATGCCGCCGTCGCCTCCCTGGAGGACGCGTCCTCCCCGCTGGTGGATGTCACCCTCATCGACAAGCCGGACTTCTACGCCTGACGCCGGCCGGGAAAGAACAACCGAAAGGAGAGGCCTCATGGTCGACATCGCCCTTGACCCGAACATGTACTACCTGAGCATGTCCACTGCCGACACGCTGCACAAGGCTGCCGAGCTCGGGTTCAAGTACGTGGAGCTGTCGCCCAACAATGAGTTCCACCTGTGGCACCACTACCCCAAGGCCGACCGGGCCTTCATCGCTGAACTCAAGCAGGCGGAGAAGGACTCGGGCGTCAAGGTGCGCACCCTCAACCCCGTGTTCAACTGGTCCTCACCGGATGAGGCCGAGCGGCAGGCGCAGGTGCGCAACTGGCGGCGTCTGCTGGAACTGGCCGACGCCCTGGACGTACGCGACATCGTCTCGGAGTTCTCCGGCGACCGTAACCGAGCCAGCCGTTCCGAGCAGCAGTGGTACAAGTCCATTGAGGAGCTGGTCCCGCACTTTGAGAAGTACGGCATCCGCCTGAACATGGAGGCGCACCCCTACGACTTCGTCGAGTTGCACGACCGGGCCCTCGAACTCGTCCGCAGTGTTGACAAGGACTGGCTCGGCTACGAGTACTGCTGCCCGCACACCTTCCACCTGTCCGACGGCGCCGGTGACGCCGACCGGATGATCCGTACCGCCGCGGCGGCCGGCAAGCTCCGCGAGGTGCACGTCTCCGACGGATTCAACCACCGCATCAACGACGGCAACCGGTACATCATCAACCCGCCGGGCGCCGACGTCACCGTGCATCAGCACAACGCCATCGGCAACGGCGAGGTCCCGTGGGAGCAGGTCTTCTCGACGCTGCGCGAGGTCGACTTCGACGGTGTCGTCTCCGTGTGCATCTTCGGCTGGCATGAGTGGGCCGATGAGTACAACAAGGCCGCGCTGGAGCGCCTGACCCAGGAGTTCGGCGTCTGAATCCGGGGCCGGCCGCTCCCGCGCGGGGCGGCCGGCCTGGATGCCCTATAAGTCATTCATTAAAAATATGGTTCGCAAATAATGAGGTAGATCACTTGCCAAGATTTGTCCTGACATTTGGTCCTTGTGCGTGCTAGCGTGACCTCGACTGATCGAACCGACAAAGGAGTCAATGTGTCCCATAGCCCAACTGCCACCGCGCAAACCGGTGGCACCAAGCTGCCTCCACTCACACCCGGTCCCTACCGTGCCCGCCTGACCGTCGTCGCCCTGATTGCCACTCTGGGTGGACTGCTCTTCGGCTACGACACCAGCGTCATCAACGGCGCTCAGAGCTTCATGGTGCGGCCCGACCAGCTGGATCTGACCGATTTCGGTCTTGGCATCGCCGTCAGTTCGCTGCTGTTCGCCAGCGCCGTTGGTGCTCTGACCGGTGGTCGCATCTCGGACAGGATCGGCCGCAAGACCACGATCACCGTCATGGCCTCCCTGTTCATCGTGGGTGTGGTCGTCGTCGTCGCCGCCGTCAACCTGCCCATGCTGGCCGTTGGCCGCGTCGTCCTGGGGCTCGCCGTCGGCTCGGCCTCCGTGGTGGTTCCGGTCTACCTGGCCGAGCTCGCCCCGTATGAGATCCGCGGCTCCCTGGCCGGTCGCAATGAGATGATGATCGTGACCGGTCAGCTCCTGGCCATCGTCATGAACGCCATCATCGGCAACGTCTGGGGCAATGAATACCCGTGGGTGTGGCGAGCCATGTTCGCACTGGCGGCCGTCCCCGCCATCCTCCTGCTGCTCGGAGTGACCCGCCTGCCCGAGTCTCCCCGTTGGTTGGCCGATAAGGGCCGCGAGGAGGAGGCCCTCAAGATCCTCGACGACCTCAGGCCCGAGGGGCGGGCAGCGCCCGAACTGGCCGAGATCCAGGCCGCCTCCAAGGAGGAGGCCAGCCGGGTCAACATGTCGATCAAGGAGATCTTCTCCAACAAGAACCTGGTGCGCATCGTCCTAATCGGCTGCGGCATCGGCTTCTTCCAGCAGACTACCGGTATCAACTCCATCCTCTACTACGGTGAGCGGGTACTCGAGGAGTCCGGATTCAGCACAGGTGCGGCCCTCATTGCCAACATCGCTCCGGCCACGATCTCGGTTATCGCCGCGATCATCGCCCTGCAGATGATGGACCGTTTCTCTCGGCGCAAGACCTTCCTGTGGGGCTACGGTCTGGTCGCGGTATCGCACGTGCTCATTGCCTCCGCGGCACGTTTTCTACCGGAGGGAGGGGCCAAGCCCTTCGTACTGCTGGCGCTGATCGTGTTCTTCGTCGGGGCCATGCAGCTGTGCTTGAACGTGGCCACCTGGGTGACGCTCTCGGAGATCTTCCCGCTGAAGATGCGCGCCTTCGGCATGGGCCTGTCCGTCTTCGTGCTGTGGATGACCAACTCCATCCTCGGTTTGGTCTTTGCCAGCGTCATCGCGGCCATCGGACTGTCCATGTCCTTCCTCGCCTTCGCCGCGCTGAACGTCGTGGCCTTCATCTTCTTCTTCCTCTTCGTGCCCGAGACCAAGGGGCGCACGCTGGAGCAGCTTGAGGCCGATGTGATGAGCGGCGAACTCTTCAAGCGGGGCAGGTAAAGCCCATCGCGTTCCCGGTGCGTGCCGGGGACGGCGCAACGCAAGCGCCCCAGTTGGCCGGGGAAAGCCCTGGCCAACTGGGGCGCTGCGGCATTCCTACGCGGTGAGAATCTGCATCTCGTTCAGCAGCGTCTGAGCCACCAGGTGGAAGTCCAGCTCGGCGGAGTGGTCGTGAAAGATCTCCGAGCAGTACCAGCCGTCATATCCGGTCGCCTTGACGGCGTCGACCCACTCCTGCAGTGGGATGGAACCACCGCCGGTCCACACATTACGAGACACGCCCTGGTCGGGCACCTCGCCGGCGGGTACGGGCAGGCCGTCACACACGTGGACGGCACTGATCAGCTCCTTGTCCAGCTCGGCAACCTCCTGCGGGGTCGAACCCGTCACCCAGAAGTGCCAGAAGTCCACGACGATCTTCGCATTGGGACGGTTGATGCGCTCCAGAATCTCCAGCGCCTGGTTGACGTGGCACACCGGCGCCCAGCCGAGCGGTTCTAGGAACAGGTCCAGGCCGTGATCGGCGGCGATGTCTGCGGCCAGCGCTACGTTCTTAGCGGTTTCCGCAATGACCTCGGTGTCCGGGCGTCCGAGCAGACCGCGGAAGCGGGGGTCGTCGTCGGCCAGACGGCCCGCCTTGAAGTCTTGTACGACGGTGACGTCGACCGGGCCGGTGCACATCTGCATGGCCGGGGCGCCGACCACCTCGCCGACATGTGCCAGTTTTTCCGCCTCGGCGCGGAAGGCCTCCGGCTCGTCCTCCTGCAGGGCGCCGATGCCAGAGACCTCGATCCCCTCCAAATGCGGCAGGAGTGACTCGGGGGTGAAGCCGGCGTCGAGGTAGCGCCAGAGCTTCGGGCTCTGCAGCTCAATGCCCTCGAATCCGACATCCTTGGCGACGGTGATGTCGTTGAGGGCGGTGCCGTGGAAGGTGGAGGTGACATTCATGGACAGTTTCATGGGTGATCTCCTTCGATCGTGGTTGTGTTCGGGTCGCCGGGGCTATCGGGATGAATAAGCGCCGGCGACGCAGTGGGCGTCGCCGGCGAGGACGGGCTTACAGGCCGTCCGGGATGGTGACCGGTCGGCCGCTGTGCAGGGACTGCGTGGCCGCCTCGGCGATGATCTGGGCTCGCAGGCCGTCTTCGAGCGGTGCCGGTATCGGTGCGGAGTGCTCCAGGGCGTTCACGAAGGCGTCCAGGCTTTTGCGGTAGGTGCCGCGGATGCGCTCGAACCAGCCGACGTCCAGTCCGTTGGTGCGCAGCTCGCCGGGACCGTAATGGTTGACGAAGCCGGTGCGGTGGCGGGCGGCCTCGACCATGCGCACCGAGCCGTTGACCTCAATGCGCTCGTCGTAGCCGTAACCGATGCGGCGCTGGGAGTCGATCTGCACCAGGGCGCCGCCGTCCAAGCGCAGTACGGCGATAGAGGTGTCGACGTCACCCACCTCGGCCACAGCCGGGTCGACCAGGGCGGCGCCCGCTGCATAGACCTCGACCGGCTCGAGGCCGGTGATCCACCGCAGCAGGTCGAAGAAGTGGACGGTCTGGTCGCGCATCTGACCGCCGGAGACCTCCAGGTAGGCCAGTGGCGGCAGTGAGGGGCCGCGGGTGGTCATGGAGACGAGTTCCACCTGGCCTACCTCTCCGGAGTGTACGGCGTCGTGAACCGCCGCGTAGGCCTCGTCATAACGGCGATTGAAGTCCATCATTACGGGAATTCCCGCGGCTCGCGCAGCGGTGGCCGCCTCCCGGGCCACCTCTAGTGACAGGTCGATGGGCTTCTCGCAGAAGACGGCCTTTCCCGCGGCGGCGGATCGCTTGAGTAGATCGGCGTGAGTGTTAGTGGAGGAGGCGATCAGGACGGCGTCAATTGCCGGATCGGCGAAAACGGCGTCCAGATCGGTGGTGGGGGAGGCCCCATGGCGTTCGGCCAGTTCGGTGGACCTGGAGGTGTCGACGTCGAACACCCGGGCGAAATCCACATCCGGCTGGGCGGCCAGGTTCTCGGCATGGACGCGGCCGATGAACCCTGCGCCCAGGAGGGCGAAGGTTTGCATGAAGAGTTCCTTTCGGGACCGTCCGGCGTCAGGGGCCGATACGGAGCCGATGTCGGGGTCGGTGAACGGCGTTGTCCACCGGCTGAATACACGTAATTCACACGCGTTAATTCACGTCGTTATCATCTCTCCTCGGGGCTGAAGAGTCAACCCCTCTCGTCGCCTGTTCCGCGTTCGAGGCCGAG
Organism: Actinomyces sp.; assembly: GCF_030530635.1. GTDB lineage: Bacteria > Actinomycetota > Actinomycetes > Actinomycetales > Actinomycetaceae > Actinomyces. The sequence goes on along the minus strand of NZ_JAUMUL010000102.1, from coordinate 92 downwards.
GGCGGCCCCGGCGCGGGTGCCGGGGCGCGGCTCAGGTGGGGGGTGCCCCTATGTGGTTTGTCAAGCGGCGGCGGGTAGTTGCTGGGCTGGTT
>NZ_JAUMUL010000101.1 GCF_030530635.1 Actinomyces sp. | reverse complement strand
CGCTTGACGGAGGAGATGGTGCGGTCGACGTTGGTGACGGCCTGGCGCTTGGCGACCTCACCGACCAGTACCTCACCGGACTTGGAGAAGGCGACCACCGACGGGGTGGTGCGCCCGCCCTCCGCGTTCGGGATGATGGTGGGCTCGCCGCCCTCGAGGACGGCAATGGCGGAGTTGGTGGTTCCGAGGTCGATGCCGACGGCACGTGCCATGGGTGCTCCTTGATGTCTTGCAGTGTTGAAGTTGAGTGGTACGCACTCAGGATCATGGTTGAGCGTGGCCTTGTCAACTCCACGCTCCGCGATCTTGAGTCTGATGCACTCAACTCTGAGCCGGACAGTTCTATTCCAGGCCCGACAAACATGACCCGAACCACACCCCACCCCTGCGCCGAGATCGGTAGACGTTACGTGCCGAGATCGGTTGATATGGCGCTTATGGGGCTCTTCCGGTTTGAGGGTGTGGCTGGTGGTGTGTTCTGGTCGGCGGCTGGCTGCTCGTTGTGACCGTAGGTGGGGTGGGCCTGTGCCGTGGGTACTTCCCGTGGAATGCGGGGTGGACGGTTCGTATGTTTAGTTGACGGTTCGGCACTTGGCACCGACGCTTCGACATGAACGGCGACGATACGTACCTCTGGGTGCCGAACCGTCACAGGAAGGTACGAACCGTCGACCAGAACACACGAACCCTCACGCAAAGGTACGAACCGTCAAGCGAGCACCTGAGCCGTCGCGCGCACACCTCACCCACCACACCCTCAAACGCGAAGAGCCATTAAAGGAGTTAGACCGTGGTCCAGGTCAAGGCGCCGTGTTACGGCGTTTTGCGAGCGCACCGGCCGCCCTCAACAGGGTCCCCAGCGCATTGGATGTACCCCGGCGCGGAAGGCGTTCAAGCCCACTTATGCGTCCGGGGATCAGGTGGGCGCGGCCACTGCCCGCCGCGTGGGCGACGGCCAGGGCCAGCAGCGGATGGTTATCCAGCGCACTATGCCCCAGATCCGTGACCGGCGCCAGGACCGCGTCGGGAGCCAGCTGCACGATCCGTTGCGCGACCGGGCGCGGAGTGCGCAGATCGCGCTCCCCGGAGACGACGACGGTCGGCACACCGTACTCGCTGGCGGCCCGCCGCAGGTCTACCGGGGTGCCACGGTAGGCGGGCATCCGTGTGGCGGCGTCCGCGAAGAACAGTTGCGGGTCCAGCGGACCGCCGTCCACGGGAAGCCCGTAGCCGAGTTCCCCATAGGCGATGCCAGAGACGAGGTCGGGCTCCATCAGGAAGGCAATCCCCTCGCCCTCGACTTCGCCGCGACCGGCCGCAGCCAGCGTCTCCCACAACCATTCCAGGCGACCCTCGTTCCAGGCGGCGATCAACGCCTGGAGGGTTCGCGCACCCGCGAACTCGTACACGACCTGGACTACGTGTGCGAGTTCATCTACCGGCCGGATCTCGGCCAGGGCCCGAATCCGCGCGGCGACGGCGTGGGTCTCGAAATCATCGCCGTCCCACAGGAGACGACGCCGGTATTCACGGGTTGCAGCCAGGTCACTGACCGGATCGAGTATGGGTGAGTCGAGCACGAGCACCCCCACCCGATCGGGGTGCCGCACGGTGAGGAGCTGGGCCAGATAGGTGCCGTAACTCGATCCGAGGACCGTGGCCCGTTCCACCCCCTCGGCGTCGAGTACGGCCGCGAGGTCGTCGGCTGCGGCCACCCCGGTGACGTCGGAGACCAGCAGGTCTGCACCGGTGGTGTCACGCCGGGACCTGCCCACACCGCGGTGCTCGACCATGAGCAGGTCCATGCCGCGCCGGGCCGCCAGGGCACGTAGCCTCACATACGGAGTGATAGAGGACAGGCCCGGGCCGCCTGGGATCACCAGCACCGGGCAGGCCGACGGCGGTCCGCTGCGCAGGTAGGCGAGCTCGAATTCGCGCCCGCCCGCGAGCCGCCGCCGTACCGAGGCCCCATACCGGGCGAAGATCGCCCGCGAACGCCGCTCCAGTGATGCCATGCCTGCACATTACTGGTTCTTCCGGTTTAGGGGTGTGGTGGGTGTGGGCGTCTGGTGGTGTGGTTCGGGCCCCCTGTGGTGGGTTTGCGCAGACGGCCCTGGTGTGCAGGCCCGCGGCGCCGCCTACCCGAGAACGACCTCCCACACCCGAAGGCGACCACCACACCGCATCCCCCGACCCGCACCAACACACCCACAAACCGGAAGAACCGGCAATCCATGAGCAGCTCGGCCATCCGGGTTAGATGCGCAATCCCCCAAGTGGGAAGGCCGGAGGCGCCGACGGCGCCCCCGTGGCCGGGGCGATAGCCGTCATGGGGCGTCATCGGGACTCGTGGTCTCGGAAGCGCATCCCAGACCGGTTGGTACAAAAGTCTGTCAAACGACTGCATGACGGCGCGACGCCGACGGGGTTAGGCTTCGACACGTAGTCTACATCACCTTACCCTTACATCTCGACGAGGAGAGTCCCTATGGCAGAACCACCGACCTCAGCAGCCTTGTCTGGCAAGGGCCGGGCCACCCAGGAGGAGATCGACGCCTTCTTCGCGCCTCCCACCAAGGAGGTGGGACCCTTCTTCATCGCCTCCTACCTGGCCGCTCAGCTGTTCTTCTTCGTCGCCCTCATGGGGCCGGCGATCGTCTCGATCCAGAACAAGGCCCTGTCCATGTTCCCGGACGACACTGCCGCCCAGGCCAATGCGGTGTCACAGATCGCCGGACTGGGTGCCCTGGGCGCGGTAGTCGCCAATGTCGTCTTCGGGCAGATCTCCGACCGCACCATGTGGCGCTGGGGCCGACGCCGCCCCTGGCTGGTTATCGGTATCGTCGGCATGACCATCGGTCTGGTGATCATGGGGCTGACCAACACCGTCCCCGCCGTCGCCGCCGGCTGGCTCGTGGCCCAGATCGGCGCCAACGCCGCCCTGGCCCCCTTCGTGGCGGTACTGTCCGACCAGGTGCCGGAGTTCCAGCGGGCCCGCATCAGCTCGATGATCTCCATCGCCCAGAACCTGGCCATCCTCATCGCCACCTACCTGTCCAACGGTTTGAAGGACAACCTTGAGATCCTTTTCATCGGCCCGGCCATTCCGGCGATCCTGTTCATGACCTGGTTCGCCTTCGTGCTTCCGGACAAGCAGCTGACCATCAAGCCGCCGCCGCTCGATTTCATGGGTCTGCTCAAGACCTTCTGGGTCAGCCCGGTCAAGCACCCCGACTACGCGCTGGCCTGGTGGGGCCGCTTCCTCATCACCCTGTGCTCCTTCGCCTTCACCACCTACCGCCTCATGTACCTGGTCAACCGGGTCAACCTCACGCGGGATGAGGCGCTCAGCGTCATTGCTACCTCCGTACTCATCTACACGATCGCACTCATGGCCGCGAGCTTCGTCGGCGGGCAGCTGTCCGACCGGCTCCACCGCCGCAAGGCCTTCGTCTTCATCGCCTCGGCACTGTTCGGCGTCGGCACACTGATGCTGGCGCACACCACCACCGTGTCCGGGTTCTACATGGTGGAGGCCATCATGGGCCTGGCCTACGGCGTCTACATCTCCGTGGATCTCGCCCTGGTGGTGGACGTCCTGCCCAACCCGGACAACGCCGGCAAAGACCTGGGCGTTTTCAACATCGCCAACGCTCTACCGCAGTCGCTCGCCCCGTACATGGCACCGCTCTTCCTGGGCATCGGCTCGGCCGACAAGACCAACTACCCGGCCCTGTGCTACTTCGCCGGCATCTGCGCCATAATCGGCGGCGTGCTGGCCATCTTCATCAAGAAGGTGAAGTAGCGGCACCGCCGCCGGGCCCCATTTCGGGACGGGCGGACACTCACAGCTCCCTCACAAGCCGTGCTGGTAATTTGACCGCGCGACGACGGCCGCGGCATCCGCACTGTGTGCGATGCGGCACCGCCGTCGTGGCCTCACCAGCCGGCACCCGCGTTAGTTAGGAGTTCCGTGTCCGCCCGTCCCGGCACCTTGAATGACCGGCTCACCGGTCTCATCCGGCGCCTGCGCCGCCGCTGGGAACTCGGCTACGGCGCCTGGGTCCTCGGAGCGCTGGCCTTCGCCGCCTGGACCGCCCTCGTGCGCGCCGGACTGACCGACCGCCTCGACGCCGCGCTGACGGTCCCGGCGCTGCCTCCCCGCTCGGGCCGGGGCCAGGTCCTGGAGGCGGTCTCCCTGCTCACCCACCCGCTGTTGATCTACGCCGCCATCGCCGTGGCCGCCGTCGTCACCTATCAGCGGCGCATGCGCCGCCTGTCGACCGCGCTGGTCACCTCCCTGCTGGGCCTACCGCTGCAAGTCGTGATCGCCACCTGGATCGACCACGCGCGCCCCTCCTCGGCCTTCGCCGACTCCCTGTCCTACCGCGGCTTCGCCTACCCGGCCGGGCACGCCGTCGCCATGACCGTGGCCGCCTGGGTGCTGGTAACGCTGACCCGGGCCCGACGCCGCCCCACCTCCCTGGTACATCTTTGGCGCCTGGCGGGCATCTTCGCCGTCGCCGTGACCTGCGCCAGCCAGTGGGCCATGGGGCTGCAATCCATCTCTGACCTGACCGGCGGGGTCCTGCTGGGCGCCACCGTAGCCAATCTCGGCCTGAGTGTGGGCGGCACCGAGGAGATCCTGGCGTCCTGGGCCCATATCGGACTGCCGGCCGCAACCGTCGACAAGCGCGCCGCCATTGTCTACAACCCCACGAAGTTCGACGACCTGTCCCTGCTGCGCAGGCGCGTGGAGTCCGAGGTGCTGGCAGCCGGCTGGCAGCCCACACTCTGGCTGGAGACTGCCCCGGACGACGTCGGCCACGAGCAGGCCCGCCGCGCCCTGGCCGCCGGCGTCGACCTGGTGCTGGCCGCGGGCGGGGACGGCACCGTGCGCGCCGTCGCCACCGAACTGGCGGGCAGCGGCGTGCCCATGGCGCTGCTGCCGACGGGCACCGGCAATCTGCTGGCCCGCAACCTGCACGTACCGCTCGACACCGACGCCGCGCTGCGCCTGGCCCTGTCCGGCCCCACCCGTGCCATCGACGTCGTGAGCTGCACCTGGGACGGCGGGACGGAGCGCTTCGTGGTCATGGCCGGCCTGGGCCTGGACGCGCGCATCATGGCCGACACCAGCGACGACCTGAAGAAGGTGATCCGCGCCGGCGCCTACGTGCTGGCGGCGGTGCAGAATGCGGTGCCGGACCCGTTCACAGTGCAGGTCAGCTTCGACGGTGACGACGACAGCGACGACGGGGCGGGTGCCCCCACCGATTCCGCCGAGCACCGGGTGGTCATGGCGCTGCTGGGCAACGTCGGCACCATCACCGGCGGCATGACGATCTTCCCGCAGGCGGTGCCCGACGACGGGCGCGTGGATCTGCTGCTGACCGGACCCAACCGGGTGGCCGACTGGGCCAAGGTGGGTGCCGGTCTGCTGATCGGTCAGGACGTGGATGGTGTCAGTCACCACCAGGCCCGCCGTCTGACCCTGTCCACGACGGAGCCGGTGCCCTTCGAACTCGACGGCGATCCCGTGGGCCGCACCCGCAACCTGGTGGCCGAGGTCGAGCCCGCCGCTCTGCGCGTCGTCGTCCCGCCCACCACCGCCATCCCCCGCCGAGGTCGGTAGAAGTTACGTGCCGAGGTCGGTAGAAGTTACGTGCCGAGGTAGGTTGATGTGGCGTTGGCCCACTCCCCGACCCCCAGCTGCGTGCTACGACTCCGGGGCGGGCGCGCAATGCGCACCAGGACCGCGCAACGTGCCTCCCGCGTCACCACACCGGCAATGCCACGCACTCATCTAGACTGGGGCGACCCATCACCGACCACAGGCAGGAGTCTCATGCGTTCACGACTCACCGTGGCACTGGGCCGCACGGCCCGTGCCCTGGCCCGCCTGCGTGGCGGCGGCTCCGGCGGCACCGCCTTCCCCGGCCTGGTGATGGAGCGCACCGACCCCGGGTTCCTCGCCCGCACCTTGGACCGACTGCCGCACGGGGTGGTGCTCGTCTCCGGCACGAACGGCAAGACCACCACCACCAAGATGGTGGTGCAGTTGCTGCGCGATCAGGGCTTGAAGGTGTTCACCAACCGCACCGGCTCCAACTTCGTACGCGGCGTGCTGGCGGCCCTGCTCACCGAGGTCGACGCCGCCGGTCGCCTGGACGCCGACGTCGCCGTGCTGGAGTTGGATGAGGCGCACGCCGTCCACTTCGTCCGCTCCGTCAAGCCGCGGGCGGCGCTCATGCTCAACGTAATGCGCGACCAGCTCGACCGCTTCGGCGAGATCGACTACACGGCCTCCCTGCTGCGCC
>NZ_JAUMUL010000024.1 GCF_030530635.1 Actinomyces sp. | reverse complement strand
TTCGAAGTGTCAGCCCCGTCGGCCTCATGCCCGTCGACGCGGCGGCCCCGCCCCACGGGCCCGAGCACACGGCTCCGGCCCGAGTACACGTGCTGGCCTCGCAGACACGAGTTCGGCCCGAGTGCACGTGTTTTTGGAGGTTTGCAGGTGTTTAGCACGTGCATATGTCCAAAACGCGTGTCTGTGGCGCCAACGCGTGTTCATAACACCCCCGGTGGTGCCCCCCATGAATAACCCTCCTGGTATGAGGGTGTTTTCTGGGGCGGTGTGGAACTCCTGCTGGTACTTGCTCGTACGGGTTTTCTGGGCCTCGGGGATATCTACTGCGTCACTGTGCCGTTTACCATGCCAGGTAGGCGTCTGCTGTATGGCTCGGAGCCCTTCAGCCGACCGCTAACCGGCGTTGCAGACTCCGAACAGGCGTCGTGTAAGAATACTCCGCCAGTCCACCAGCAAACACGAAAAGCGGCTGTTCGGAATCGCTGACTGGTGTTGTTGGCATTGAGGTTGCGATTTGGTCTACAGTACAAAGATGGGTACGTTTTGACCCGACTTTTCCGCATGACTTCGTTGAAAGGGCAGGAAGCACCTCGTACCTCAAGGTGCGTTCGGTGATCGTGACAGCCGGCCAGCGTCCAAGGGGTCAACAAAGCGGCACTTCGGGTTTGAGTGTGTGTTCGCCTTACGGGTTCGTACCTTCACCTGGAGGTTGTACGGTACACGTATGTACCGTCGCCGTAAGTGCCGAACCGGCTGGTATCAAGCTCCGAACCGTCGCCCAAGGCAGGCACACGAGTGCACACGGGAAAAGCATGAAACCCCGTCTCGCCGCAGGTGGCCGCGACACCTGCGGCGCAGCATCAGATTCACTGGAAGCACGGGAACCACTGACCGGCGCCACCACAAACACCAACGTAAGAGCCCCATACGCCTTGAACCACAGGCAAGCACGGTTCCCCACGCCCGCACAGCGGAGGTGCCTTGAAACCCCGCCCCGAGTCGGCCAGGCTCCTGCCATGAACGAACGCCCCACCGCGGACACCGGCTCGCTCACACCTCAACTGCCCGCGCAGCACGACCCGTCCGAGCCATACGGCGTCGTCATGGTGTGCACCGGCAACATCTGCCGCTCCGCCATGGCCCACGCGGTGCTCGTGGACCGGCTCACCGTGGCGGGACTGTCCGCCAAATGCCCGGGCGCGGTCAACGTCACCTCGGCGGGCGTCTCCGACGAGGAATCCGGTAACCCCATGGATCCGCGCGCCCGGCGAGTCCTGGCCGAGGCGGGATACGGCGTCGGCTCCGATGCAGCCTCCCGCGCCGTCGCCGCGGTCATCGCCACACACGCCGCCCATCGCATTGCCGACGCCGAACTGCGCCGTGCCGACCTCATCCTCGCCATGACCGCAGCACACCACCGCGCCCTGACACGCCGCGCCACGCGCTTGGGAACCGACCCGGAACGCATCCGCATGTTCCGCGAATTCGACCCCGATGCGCAGCACGCCGCCACCACATCCGCGCCCTCTCCGAATCTCGACGTACCAGACCCCTGGTACGGAACCATGGCGGATTTCGTGGACACCCTCGACGTCGTCGAGCGTGTCAGCGACACCCTCGCCCCCGCGCTCGCGCAGATGGCAGGCAGAGCGGGCGGGCGTTAGGGGCTCACTAGAGGTGGCGCTGGCCGCGGCTCAGTCCAGGCGTTCGGTCAGCCAGCTGGTGAGTGTGGACAGGTACTCCTCGCGGGCAGGCGAGGGGGACAGCGCCAGATCGTGCACACCGCCGGGGATCTGCACCACGGTGACGTCCTCACCCAGGAACCGGGAGCGCTCCACGATCTGCTCCACCGACAGCACTGTGTCGCAACGCAGTGCCTCCTCACGGGAAATGTCCGGCCCGCCCGACGTCGTCGAGCAGCACACGAGCACCGGCACGTCGATGCCCAGGCCGTGGTGCACCTCCCGTTGCAGCCTACGAATGCCTGCCAGGAAGCCCGCCCGCACGGGGAACGACGGCGATGGTTTCAGAGCCAGATCCCAGTCCCACTGCCCACCCCAACGGCGGTGCAAGGTGCGGGCATAGATGTCCACCTCAATCGGCCCGGGATCGGTGTCCACCGGTACGGCGGTGGCGGCGTCGGCCCCGACCGTGCGCGGAGTGTTCGCCGCGGCAGGCTCAAGTTCCCGCCTTTCGCGGGGATTGTCGATAACGCGGTCCGGGTCGCGGCGGGAGAGCACGTCGATGAAGGCCGAGCCGTAGGAGCGCACCAGTCCCGAGGAGTTCAACTGCAACCATGGGGAGTTGAGCGTGACGGCGTCAACCGATCCGGGGTGGTCGGCGGCCCAGATCACCGCCTGCAAGCCGCCGGTTGAATGCCCATTTAGTACCACCGAGGAATGTCCGTGCTCCTGACGGATGATCCGCAGTGCCTCACTAATCTCCTCATCGTGCACCCGCAGGTCGCGCACGTCGTGCGGGGACCAGTAGTCCACGCCTGCCCGGCCGCAGGCGCGCAGCTCCAGCGCATAAAACTCCCACCCGGCCACCAGGAACGCATCGGCGAGCCAGGTCTGGAAGAAGTAGTCGTTGCGCCCGTGCAGGAACAGGACGGCTCGCTCATGCCGGGGGGCGCCGGCCGGATCGTCGGCTCCCGTAGCCGGGACGGCCCCCCGCTGGTGCACGAATACGGCGTGGTCCGCGCCCGGTGCGGCGGGGGAGTCGGTCACCGGTATGGTGCGCGCCACCCAGGGCTCGCCCAGGATGTCCGGCACCGGCTCGACAACGGGCACCTCCCCCGAAAGTGATGGGGGATTGAGCAGCGTCTGCTGCGGGTCCGACGTCGTTCCGGTCGTGGATGCCATGACCGCATCCTGTCATGGACGATGGCAATCGAGCGCGCATACTCAACATCAGCGTGCGGTAACGGTGCAAGCGCTTCGTCATCTTCTACGACGCATAGTGGGGCAGACGCGCTAGCCGGCGTAGAGAGACGAGTCCTTCATCGGAAGCCTGGACTCATCGCCTTAGACGGTGAGACGGCGAAACGGTGAGCCCTTATGCCAGCACCCGGCCGCGGTCCTTCCGCCGGGTGAGCGGGCTCTTCCGACTCGAGGGTGTGGTGGTTAAGGGTAGGTGCCGCGGACTTGCACACTACAGCCATCGGCGCCAACCCACCCAAACCCCGGTTTCCCCTGCAAACACGCCGAAACTGCTTTCCGGCCGGAATCTGGTGACAGGGCTCCGGTGTGCAACGAGCCCCTCGTTGCACACCAGAGCACTGTCATGACACCCGGGCCGCAGATCAAATCCGCACAATCACGCGGAATCCACCCCCGGACTCACTCCTTGAGTGTGCAAACCCACCACAGGAGCCCACACCACAACACCAAGCACCCACACCACACCCCAAAACCGGAAGAACCGGTGAACGGAGTTCAGGTGCTTGTGGACCCGGCCGGGGTCGCTCGCTCCGCCAAACGCATGTGTTCGTCTCACGTACACGAGTTCTCCTCCGATACGCGAGTTTCTCGAGCTTTGCAGGTGTAGAGCACGTGAGAACCTCCAAAACGCGTGTGCGTGCCGCAAACACGTGTTCGTGGCGGTAGTGCATGTGCATGACGTCGTTCACGTGAGCGGCCGCTGACTGGATAGCCAGGACACAGGCCACCACAGCGACCGATCTGGGCACGTAACTTCTACCGATCTCGGTGCAGGCGGCGACGGGCTGGAGGCGGCGACGGGATCGGACGGTCGGGCGGGCCGACGCCGCCGTGCGGACGTGACGCGCGCGGCGTTTTCGCCGCGAGGCTTGCCCCGGGCGCATCCGTCCGTCTACCGTAGGCGCCGACCATCCAGAGCAACCGAGAGACCTGGCTTGTCGACGTTGCAGCAACCCCCGTTCACGGAGAGGGTGCTAACGCCAGGACCGATGGAGGATCACGTGACGCAAACACCTGCATCCCAGACGCCCGGCCGGCCAGTGCCGGGCGGGGACCGGGAGCGCTCCGCGGCTCAGGCGGTGGCACAGGAACCCATGCTCTCCCTGCGTGACGTCCACAAGGTCTACAGGCTCCCGGGTGGGAAGACGGTGCGCGCGCTGGACGGCGTGACCTTGAACGTGCAGGCGGGCTCGATTCACGGCATCGTCGGCACCTCCGGCGCCGGCAAGTCCACTCTGGTGCGCTGCCTGACCAGCCTGGAGCGTCCCACTTTCGGTGAGGTGCGTGTGGCGGGCAAGAGCATGACCGACCTGTCCGCTCGGGACCTGCGTGAGGCCCGCCGCGCCATCGGCATGGTCTTCCAGCACGCGAACCTGCTCGATTCGCGCACCACCGCACAGAACATCGCCTACCCGCTGGCCCTGGCCGGGGTGCCCAAGGGGCAGCGGCACGATACGGTCGCGCGGATGCTCGACCTGGTGGGCCTGGCCGACCGTGGCTCCTCCTACCCCTCCCAGCTCTCCGGCGGCCAGAAGCAGCGGGTCGGCATTGCCCGGGCACTGGCTGACCAGCCCGCCGTCCTGCTGTGCGACGAACCCACCAGCGCGCTGGACCCGGAAACCACCCGCCAGATCCTCGCCCTGATCCGGGACGTGCGCGACCGCCTCGGTGTCACCGTCGTCATCATCACCCATGAGATGAGCGTGGTCCGCCAGATCTGCGACTCCGTCAGCCTGCTGGAGGCGGGGCGCGTGGTCGAGTCCGGGCCGATTGAGGACGTGGTCCGCGACGTCGACTCCCGCCTGTCCCACGAGTTGGTCCCCGCCCCCGAGGTCCCTGCGGGGACACTGTCCGGCGGCGATGTCGTCATCGACGTGGCCCTGACCTCCCGGCCCGGCCGGCCCGCTGCCGCCCAGGTGCTGTCGCTCGCCGCCGATCGGGGCGCCGACGTCGCCGGCGGCCTGTTCGAGACGCTCGGTTCGGCCCAGGTGGGTCGTCTGGCCCTCACCGTCCCCGCCGAACAGGCGGAGGGCACACTCACCGCCCTGCGTGAAGCGGGCGTCACCGCGGAGGTGCGCGCATGAGCACGCTGATCTCTTCCACAGGTCTGTTCACCGCAGCCGGCCCGGTGAACGCCGGAGCGCGCGCCCTGGCGGCAGGCGGCAACGACACCTGGTTCAACAACCCGGCCATACAGCGCAAACTTGGACCCGCCACGTTGGAGACCTTCCAAATGCTGGGTGTCTCCGGTTTGCTGACGATTCTGTTCGGCATGCTGCTGGGACTCGCACTGGTCACCACCGGCAAACGCGGGCAGCACGCCAACCGGGCCGTCTACGAGGTGCTCTCACAGGTCGTCAACTTCGGGCGCTCAATGCCCTTCATCATCCTGATGGTGGCGCTCATTCCGTTCACCCGCTTGCTCGTGGGCACCTCTCTGGGCTGGGGGGCGGCCTGCGTGCCGCTGACCATCGGGGCCATCCCCTTCTACGCCCGCCTGGTGGAGACGGCCATTAACGACGTCGACCACGGCAAGGTGGAGGCCGCCCTGATGATGGGCGCCTCCGGCAGCCAGATCACCTGGGGCGTGCTGGTGCGCGAGGCCCTGCCCACCCTCATTCAGTCCGCCACCGTCACCCTGATCACCCTGCTCGGTTACACCGCGATGGCCGGCACCGTCGGCGGCGGCGGCCTGGGGGACCTGGCCATCCAGTACGGGTACCGGCAGAACGCCTCCGACGTCATGGTGATAGTCGTCGTTCTCATTGTGTTCGTGGTTGCCGTCATCCAGGTGTGTGGCGACATGCTCAGCCGGCTGGTCGACCACCGCTGAGCCGCGACCAGCCGGAGTCCCGGGCCTGCAGGCCTTGAAGGCTTGGCTCGCACCACCTCAGACGCCGGCGTCCCCGTCACGCATGCGTCTGCGCCTCAATCTCAACTTCCGCACTGATTTCACGAGCCCAAGACAACAAGACAAGGAATCACCATCATGAGCCTGACCATCTCCCGCCGCAGCGCCGTGGTCGGCGGCCTCGCCTCCGCGCTCGCCCTCACCCTGGCCGCCTGCTCCGGAGACTCCGGCGGCGTCGGCGGCATCAGCGTCGACGGCGACACGGCCACCATCTCCATCGGTGCCACTCCGGAGCCGCACGTCACCATTCTCCAGTGGGTGCAGGACAATCTGGCCGCGGATGCCGGGCTGAAGCTCGACATCGTGTCGATCGATGACTACGACATCCCCAACGCCTCACTCAGCGACGGCTCCCTGGCGGCGAACTTCTTCCAGACGCCCAACTTCCTTGAGCAGCAGAACGAGGAGAAGGGCTACGACCTGGTCGCCATCGCCGACGTGCACATCGAGCCCATGGGCATCTACACCGACAAGGGCTACAGCTCCGTTGACCAGGCGGCGGCGGGCGGCACCATCCTTCTCAACAACGACCCCGCCAACACCGCCCGCGGCCTGAAGCTGCTGGAGTCCGCGGGGCTGATCAAGCTCGACCCCAACGTCGAGAGCCCCACCACCCTCGACGTCACCGAGAACACCAAGAAGTTCGAACTGGTCACGGTCGACGGCGCCCAGGTGCCCGCCTCGATGGCGGACGCGGAGCTGGCGGTCATCAACGGCAACTACGCGCTCGGTGCGGGCCTGAACCCCAGCCAGGATGCCCTCGTCCTGGAGCCGAGCGGTGAGTCCCCCTACGCCAACCAGCTCGTGGTGCGCAGCGCGGACAAGGACAATGAGCACCTGGTCAAGCTGGCCGAGCTGCTCAACAGTGAGAAGCTGCGCGGCTACATCGAGGAGACCTGGACCGACGAGTCCGTCATCCCCGCCTTCTGAGTCGCCTGGCCCGCCCCGGTCATTCAGATGAGAATGCGCGGGGCGGGCGGGTGTCAGAGCACGCGTACGGGGATCACGGTGGTGAGGTGATCGCCGTCGTGTTCAACCTCCCCGACGCATACCTAGACGTCGAATACCCGTGCCAGGGTCTCCTCATCCATCACCTCGCGCGCAGGTCATGAGCGTGCCCTGGGAATCGCGGTCCAGCAGCAGGACCTGGTCCGCGATTCCCAGGGCATGTGCCGGATAGTGGGTGTTCATCACAATGTTCAGGCTGCGCTCGGTGACCAGTGAGCGCAGCAGATTCAGCACAATGAGCTGGTTGCGAAAGTCCAGGCCCGTTTCCGGCTCATCCAAGACCAGCACCTGCGGCTTCGCCACGAGTGCCCGGGCGATCAGGATCATCTGGAACTGGCCGCCAGACGTGGTTCTGCACGGCATGTCCGCCAGCGTGGACAGCTCGACTCCGTCGAAGTAAGTGACTCCGGTGGTCCAGCGCTGTAGTCCTAGCATGGTGCGCAGCAGCGTGGTCTTCCCGGCCCCGTTGGGTCCCAGCACCGCCAGCAGCTGCCGGTCATCGACGTCGGTGCTGATGTGATTCAGGATCGGCGCCTTAGCCCCGGGATAGCGGAAGGACCCGTCTACCACCCGCAGGCGCGGTCCGGCGCGGCGTGCCGCCTCCGGCATCTCCCGGCGTCCGGCCGCAGAGTCCTTAACGTTCTTGTTCATGCCCTCACCCCGACGGTACGGCGCATCAAGGTGATGAAGAACGGGGCCCCGACGATTGCGGTTATCACTGATACGGGGATCTCCGCCGCCGTAAGAGTGCGCGCCACGGTGTCGATGATGATCATGGTGCTCGCCCCCAACAGCAGCGAGACAGGGATCAGGTGGCGGTTGTTCGAGCCGGCGAGCATGCGGGCAGCATGCGGCCCTATCAGACCTATCCAGCCCACCTGCCCGCATATGGAGACCACCGATGCGGTCACCACGGTTGCACAGATGATCAGCAGTAACCTCAAGGTGCGCACGTCCACGCCCACCGCCTGCGCCTCATCCGCCGACAGTGTCAGCACATTCAGCCGCCACCGCAATGCGACAATCACCCCGGAGCCCAGCAGGATGGCGGGTGCCGCCAGGGCGGACACAATGACACCCGCTAGCACGAGCATAACCATGTCGGTGCCGCCGTCTCGGGTGCGTGCGACTGTGGTGGTGACCGTCACGGTCAACAGTCCGACGGCGAGTGCTGCCCAGTTGCACACCGATCATGCCCCACCCGGCCAGCAGCGCGAGCACCGCCCCGACGCAGGTTCCTGAGGCGACGCCGAGCGTGTCCGGTGTTGCCAATGGGTTGGAGAACAGCGACTGGAAGGCGGCGCCGGCCACCGCCAGTCCGGCACCGACGAGAATGGCCACCGTGATTCGGGGCAGCCGCAGATTGAACACGACCGATTCTGCTGTCGATCCGGATCCCGTTCCGCTTCCCGCGAGGCGGGTGCGCAACACTGTCAGTAGCTCACCCGGCTCAATCCCGTAGCGTCCCGCGAGGAGTGAGGCGATGGCGCAGGCCAGCACGAGCAGAGTCAGCACCGGCAGGTCAATATCCGCGAACTGTTGCGGATACAGGCGCGATCCTGTCCAGTAGGCGGCCAGTGGGGCATCCGGGTTGGGGTGAACCAGTTTCACATGCGCAGACCGGTGGAGTAGACGGCCCGGTTTCGGTAGCAGCTCAGCTCGGTGAAGCTGATGCCGTCAATCTCGCCGGAGAGTACGACGGCGGCGGTCAGATTGCTCATGCCCCGGCCGGTGACTAATAGTGCGTCCGGATCCCAGTCGAGGACCTGTTAGAAGGTCACTTGGAGCGCACGGCCCTGGGTTCCGTCCGCAGCGTCGGTGTAGTTCATGCGCTCGGCCCAGGAGTCACCGAACCGACCCTCCGTGCCTGCGGCCACAGTAAGCTGCCCACCGCCCACTCCCATCAGGACGAGTGCCGAGAGGCGTTCGGTGTCGGCGACCCGAGCGGCCCGTGCTGCGGCATCTTCGCCATAGCCGGTGCCGACGGCGATCTTGTCATCCATCTTGCCGGGTTCGTCGAACAGGTCCTCGAGTAGATGCATCCAGTCGGCGTAGACACTTGTGGGATCGCCGTTTGTGGTGAAACCGACCGCGGGGATACCCGCATTTGAGAACAACTGGGCATGCTAGGCGTTGAAGGCGTTGTAGAGCACCACATCAACGTCGAGATTCAACAGTGATTCGACGTTGAGTTCGCCGTTGTCGTAGTACGAGGTGTCAACGTCCAGTATTTCGGGGGCGATCTCGGCGGCCGTGGTGTTGCGCAGGGCGTCCACGCGGGCCTGGATCATGCCCACAAGGTTGGGCGCAGATCCGTCGAAATAGGCGATATAGGTTGATTCCACGGGGATCTGTGCAATGGCGACGCGGTTGATGGTGGCGGGGACGGTGACCGTGTTGCCGCCATGATCGGTGATGGTGCGGGTGCCGGTGCCTGTGCCCGTGGAACTGGCGGCGGTGCGGGAGGGGGTGGTCGGAGTTGTGTTGGAGCAGGAGGCGATGCCTGCGGTCAGGGCCAGTGAGCCGAGCAGAAGATGACGGCGGGACAGTGGCATGGGTATCCCTCGATTGCGTAACGGTTGCCGCACAGATGGCTCACCGGAGCGTACCGTGAAAATCGTGAGCAAGGCGAGCCTAGACTTACTTGAGGGTGCTGTGGAGCGTGCCTCGCCCGGTGGTGGTTGTGAGAACTCGACGCGCTGTCCCTGGCCCGGCTGGGGGTGCGGTTGGCTTCAGGAGGCGGGACGGTAGCCGGTGAGGGTGCCGGTGGCCGGGTCGTAGCCGACGACGTAGTCCGCGGCTACCAGGTCGAAGAGAGAGCCCGAGCTCGTGTCCATTCCCGGGAAGGTGATCTGCTCCCCGTTATCGCTGTTGTACATCAGGCGGAAGGTCCTGACATCCTGGGCGTCGGCGGCCGCGAGGCCCGCCGTCATGACGCTGCGGTCCGCGGAGAGATGTATCGCCGACAGGCAGGCAAGGTCGTCGTCGAATCGGGTCAGTTCAATCGTGCGCTTGTCGGTGATCTCGACCGACTGGGAACATTCGTTGGCGTCGCGGTTGGCTATACCGGCTATGGTTTCGGCTGAAGCGGCGGCGAAGCGCTCCTTGAAGAAGGCCAGCGTACGGGTCCCATCGGTGTGGACAAGGCTCTGATCGCCGGTCAGTGTGAGCGTGTCCTCGTAGGAGTCGATCGGTTCACCGCCCTCCGGTCCATACGCGTACACGACTTGCCTGCCGCTGAATTCGGTCAGAAGAACCATCCATCCATCGCTCGCCCCGTGGGCGGCGTACCCCATGATTTCCTCTTCTGAGACCGGTATGGTCAGTGGTACCTGTTCGCCGGTGTCAATGTTGTGGATGGTGCGGTTACCGAGAATGCAATACCGCTGCCCGTCGCGCACGAACACCGTCTGGTAGAAGTTTGACGCGTACTGGAAGTAGCGCTCGGGGGACTTCATGGTCGCGCTCCACAGCGAGGTATCCGGCTGGTCCTCCCGATACGCGGTGCACTTGCCGCCGGAGGCGCAGGCGATGGCGATGTCGTCGGCGATCAGCATTCCGTCGGAGGAGGACCAGGGAGCCTTGCGGGTCGCGCCGGTGTTCAGGTCGTACAGGGTGGTGTCGTGAATTAGTGTGTTCTCACCCCACTTGAGATAGGCGGGTTTTATGGGGATGTCGAAGTCGTCGCTCGTGTCGCCCGAATCAGTTGAGGCGTCCACCTGTGTCGACCAGGATTCGGTCGTGCCCGATTCTGTCAGCGCGTATGCGGTCAGGGTGGCCTGCGCGGGGTCGTCACCGGTCTCCAGGGTGAGCAGGTGGCCGGGCATGGTCATGACTTTGGCGCCGGCTGCCACGGTGGTGGTCCAGGTCTGGTCGGCGCCCTTGACCCAGTCCGGCGACGGAGAGACGTGGGCGACTCGGTCGGTGGCGAGAGGAACGGAGTAGTCCGTGCCGCGTCCCAGAGCCATCCCGCCGCCCAGCACGGCGGCGAATACGAGCACTCCCGCCAGGACGGCGGCGCCGATCAAACGCGGACTGAGCCGGTCCCGTCCCGCGGGTGCGGAGCCGGACTGCCCTGGGAACGCCGTCGGGGAACTCATGCCCCGATGCTAAATGCTTCGGGAGGTCGGTTGAAGCGGCAGCCGCGGGTAGCGCTCCCCACCTGCCCGGCGGCGTCGCGGCGTCAAGGTCCCCGCGGTCTCAGTCCACGATGCCGTAGAGGCGATCACCGGCGTCGCCCAGTCCGGGCACGATGTAGGCGTGCTCGTTGAGGCGCTCGTCGCGGGCGGCGGTGACCACGGTGACCTCGGCCCGGTCACCGATGGCCGCCTCCAGGGTGGCTATGCCCTCCGGAGCGGCGATCAGACAGATGGCGGTGACATCCCGAGCGCCGCGCTCCAGTAGGTAGTTCACGGCAGCCACGAGGGTGTGCCCGGTGGCGAGCATGGGGTCGACGACGAAGCACTGACGGCCGGACAGATCGTCCGGCAGCCGGTTGGCGTAGGTCTCCACCTCCAGGGTGTCCTCATTGCGCGTCATGCCCAGGAACCCGACCTCGGCGGTGGGCAGCAGGCGCGTCATGCCCTCGAGCATGCCCAGCCCGGCGCGCAGGATCGGGACTACGATCGGTCGCGGCTCGGCCAGATGCCGACCGGTGGTGTGGGCCACCGGCGTCTTGATGTGGATCTCCTCGGTGCGCACGTCGCGGGTGGCCTCATAGGCCAGGAGGGTGACCAGTTCGTCGACGAGCTGACGGAAGACCGCCGACGGCGTCTTCTCATCGCGCAGGACGGAGAGCTTGTGGTCGATGAGCGGGTGGTCGGCAACGTGCAGGCGCATGACCCAAGCCTAAATGAAACACCCGCTGCACAGGGGCTGCTCGGCGCTCGAGGACGGCGCAGGTCCGGATCAGACGGTCTCGGCGGCGCCAAGGTACTCCAGCCAGCGCTCGTAATGGTCCAGGACGTCGTGGGCTACTTGCTCACGCGACCAGTCCATGACGTCGTAGCCCTGACCGCCGCCGCGTGGACGCACCTCCAGACGCACCGTGAGGTCGTCGGCCTCGTGGACGACGACGCCGAAGGCCGGCACAGGCGCCTGCACCATGCGCACCGCATACCGGAACCGGGAGCCGGCCACCTGTTCGCCCGGTGCGGCGGCCTGCGCCAGGGACTCCGGCGCAGTGACGACCAGGGTGGCCGAGCCGAGGAAGTTGCGCACGTCGTCGGGATCCTGGGCCTCTGGGCCGGCGACGACGACATCGGCCACCAGGTCCTCCTTGCGCAGCTCGTCAGCGACCGCCTCGAGTGCCGGCACCACACGGTTGGACATGGCGCGCTGGGCGCGGGCGGGCGAGACGATGTCGAAGGTGTGGGACAGGCGGTCGCGCCACGGAATCCGGTTCATGCCGGCGGCGGTGCCCGTGGCCCCGAGCAGGCGGTTGCGGTTGGCGATGCCCCGCGCCTGTTCCCGGCTGGCCTCGGTGCGCATGGCCCGCCACAGCCCGGCCATCACGGCGATGATCACGAAGGAGAAGGGCAGGGCCATCACAATCGTCGCCTGCTGGAGGATGGGGATGCCGCCGGCCACCAGCATGGCGATGGTGAGCACGCCGGTCAGGGCCGCCCAGAAGATCCGCAGCCACGGCGGGGCGTCCTGAGGATCACCGCGGTAGGACGATTGCGCACGGCTGGACAGGTTGGCCATCACCAGCGCCCCGGAGTCGGCGCTGGTGACGTAGAACAGGATGCCGATGAACAGGGCCAGCGCGATGAGGATCTTGCCGCCGGGCAGATGGTCGAGCAGCATGTACAGACCCTGCTGCGGCTCGTCCACGGTCAGCCTGGCGAAGTCGAGGTTGCCCGAGCGGATCATGTTCAGGGCGCTGTTGCCGAAGATCGAAACCCACATGGTCACGTAGGAGAAGGGCAGCACCAGGGAGCCGATGACGAACTCTCGTACCGTGCGTCCACGCGAGATGCGCGCCAGGAACATGCCGACGAAGGCGGCCCAGGTGATCCACCAGGCCCAGAAGAACAGTGTCCAGGCGTTGAGCCATTCGGTGGGGCGGTCGTAGGCGTAGGTTTCCAGGGTCAGCCCGGGGAACTGGGTGATGAAGTCGCCGACGTTGCCCACCAGCGCGTCCAGCAGGAAGGCGGTGTCCCCGGTGACCAGCACCCACAGTGCCAGCCCGACTGCGAGCAGCACGTTGATGTTGGACAGCACGCGCACGCCGCGGTCCACCCCGGAGACGGCGGAGATGGTGGCCATGATGACGCTCAGTGCGATCAGGCCGATCTGCGTGCTGGTCCCCTGCGGCAGGCCGAACAGGATGGTCAGGGCGACGTTCAGCTGCACCACGCCCACGCCGAGTGATGCCGAAATGCCCACGGCCCCGCCGATCAGGGCGGCGGCGTCGACGACGTCGCCGAAGCGGCCGTTCACCCTCTCACCCAGCAGGGGGCGCAGGGTGGAGCGCACGGCCAGCGGTTGGCGGCGCCGGTAGGCGAAGTAACCCAGTGCCATGCCCAGGATCGAGTACAGGCCCCAGCCGCTGATGCCGTAGTGCAGCATGGTGAACACGATGCCGTTGCGGGCCGCCTCGACGGTCTGCCCGTCCCCGGTGGGTGGCGCCATGTATTGGGTCACCGGTTCGGCTACCGCATAGAACATGATGCCGGTGCCCACGCCGGCGGCGAAGAGCATGGCTGCCCAGGAGAAGGTGGAGAAGTCCGGGGTGGAGTTGTCCGGCCCGAGGCGGATCGTCCCGAACTTCGACAGCGCCAGGACGATGACGAAGAGCAGGGCCGCCGTGACCAGCAGGATGTAGAAGGATCCGAACCAGCGGCCCGCCCAGGTCACCGCGACGTTGAAGGCCGCGGAGACCGTCTCGGGGGCGATGATGGCCGCGCCGGCGATGGTGGCGATGATTGCTGCCGAGACGGCGAATACCGCCACATTGAGACGACGCTGCTTGGGGGCTGTGGTGCTTGCGGGTATCGAATGATTGCTGGACGAATCAGGCACTGGCACTCCTTGATGCATCGGGTGCATTGGTGGCGCTTGGGTGCGCGCGCGGCCGTGACCAAACGGCCGTGGTGATGTTTACGGGATTGTGAATCTTTCAGGAATCCGGTGGATTTGCAAGTGAAAACAACTGAAACGGCCCCTTCAGTCGGGCTTGACAGCCGCATGAGGTCAGGGATAAGAGGCCGTGCGGGAGATCCTTCCCACATTTCCTGCGGGATGCGCACCGGTATGCCGGTGCTGGGGCAGGGTGGGGGCGTGAGTGTCCCCGGTATGGTCCGCCAACGCTACGACGTCCCCATGCGCCTGGCACTCGAGCTGGCTCGGGCTGCGGGGGTGGCCGGAGAGGTGCCGGTGGGCGCCGTCGTCCTGTCGCCTGACGGCCGGGTGATAGCCGAGGCCGCCAATGCGCGCGAGGCCGAGCACGACCCGACGGCGCACGCCGAGATCCGCGCCCTGCGAGCGGCCGGCGCCGCCCGGGGGCGGTCTCATCTGGATGGCTGCACCCTGGTGGTCACCTTGGAGCCGTGCACCATGTGCGCCGGTGCCGCTCAGCTGGCCCGTCTGGCGCGAGTGGTGTTCGGTGCCTGGGAGCCGAAGACCGGGGCCTGCGGCAGCGTGCGCGATATTCTGCGCGATCCGCGCGCCAACCACCAGGTGGAGGTGGTGGCGGGGCTGCGAGAGACGGAGTCGGAACTGCTGCTGCGGGAGTTCTTCGCCCCGCGGCGACGCGGAGAACCCGGCGAGTGATCGACTGCCGAATCGGCGGTGCATGCTGCATCGGCCGGACCCTGCGCCCCGGGTGGCATACGGATCTGACGCCGACCCGTCTTCGCGGGCGTCGTGAGCGACTTCGCAGCCCGTCGGGGGTGCGCCTGGGCTTGTCGGGCGTGTAGGCTCTTCCCGCCAGGTAGCGTGTCCGAGCGGCCGAAGGTGCAGATCTCGAAAGTCTGTGTGGTTCATAGCCACCCTGGGTTCGAATCCCAGCGCTACCGCCAGACCGGTCCCCGGTATCCAGGCGAGAAGTCGGATACCGGGGACCGTTGCATGCGCGCCCGCCCTTCTGCGGGCACGCGGTTCTTCGCGGGTGCTTGGCAGGAATACGGGGATCCGCGCCGCGGCCCGCATGCCAAGGGGGTTTTAGCGGAGCCTCCTGCGCGACGCCAAGGCCCTTTAGGATCCGAGCCATGACCGCACCGAATCCGCCCGTGCACTCCGCCGATTCCGGACGGGCGTCGAGCGAGTTGTACCGCCTGCTGTGCGACGCCATGGTCGCGGCGGACACGGCCGCGATCGACGCCCTGCTCACCGAGGACTGCGTCCTGACCCACATGACCGGCTACCCCCAGCCGAAGGTGGAGTGGCTGAGCGACATCCGCGACGGCACCCTGACCTACCACTCCTCCGAAATACTGTCCGCCGAGCCGGACGAGATCGACGGCTTTCCCGTGGTGCGTGGCCGCGCCCGCACCCGGGCGACGGTATGGGGCACGCGTGGGACCTGGAACCTGCAGATCGTCGGGTATGTGGTCCCGGACTACGCCGCCCGCAGCGAACTCAACCCCACCGGGTGGCGCTTCAACCGCATGGACGCCGGCATCTTTTGACGTCCGGCCCCGGTGCCGCCGACACGCGCAGTGTCCGCTTACGCATGCAAGCCTGCGGACACCGATGAAGTCCCAGCCGGGCAGACCTATGGGCGCCGTCTAGGTGGGTGAAGCGGTAGCCTATGTGCCTGAGGTCAGTGATGACAGGTACTTGGCACATGATTGTGCAGCGCTCTCGCTCTTCGTGGCAATCAGGATGGTGTCGTCGCCCGCAATGGTCCCCATCACTCCGGGCAGCCTGGCGTCGTCCAGCGCAGCCGCCAGCAGCTGTGCTGCGCCGGGTGGAGTCTGCAACACCACATCGCTGTGAGCAGTGCGGATCGATACGATGAACCGCTCGACGCGCCGCGTTAGCTGCTCACGATGGGTGTCCATGACGGCGTCGCGTTGGAACAGCTGGCCTGGTGCGCCGGCCTCCGGAATTACGTAAATGCTCCCGTAAGACGTGTTGTGCACCTTATGGGCGCGCATCTCGGTCAGGTCTCGTGACAGTGTGCCCTGAGACACGGAGAATCCTCGTTGGGCGAGTAGCTGTTGCAGCTCGAGCTGGCTGTGAACCTGAACGCTGACGATGATGTCTGCGATACAGCGTCGTCGTGCGGCGGGCGTGCGAGCCGCGAAGTCTGGCTGGTCCTTGGGAGATCTGGAGTTCATTTCAGTACGGTTGTCTAGTGTCCGATGAGAGGCGGGTGTTGGATCTACGGCCCGGGTGCCATCTGTAGTTCGGAGCCATCCGGCCAGCGGATGCCTCGGCTCGCCTACAGCGAACACACTGGCGCCTCAGAGCGCCGGCCGACAAGGGCCTGCGGGTCCTCCGTAATCGACACCGGGGTGATGACGGTGCCGGCTGTGCCAACCGACAGGCTGTAGGCGTTGTCAAGTCGACCAACCGCAGCCATATCGTCGGTCGACTTGACGAAACGACGAACGGCCTCGACCTTCGGATCCATGCAACCAGCCGCGAGATCCGGTTCTCGCAGTTGCGCGGGAGCCACCCTGCCAATACGGCGCTGTCGGAGGCCGTCGAAATCTCTGCGCGCGCCGTCGACGAACATCTTCACGGTCCCGGCTGGCAGCGGCGTACGGTCCACGCGGGTGTCGATGGTGCGTTGGGATTGCGTAGAACCCATGATCCGGCGCCCGTGAACTCCACCCTGTTTCAAGACGAACCCCTTTTCCTCGGCAAGGGCCTTGGCGGTGGTCTCGTCGTATGCCTAGCCGACGAACTCAGTGGGACTGGCCAAGGCCGGATCACCGACCGAGCCGAGTGTCGGGGGTGACGAGGGAGGCCACCGCTCTGCCGGGCGGCGCATTCTGCAAAGCCTGTCTCATGTGTCAATCTCCTAGGGTGACGATTGTCATGGCGTCGATAGTATGCACGTGGTGAACAGCCTGATGGAGGACGGTGGGGTGTTCAGAGCCGAATGCGTCGTGGATGGTCTCCACGTCCGCCTACCCGGTGCGGGTTTGGCGAATCGCGCGAATAGAACCGTGGGCGGGCGTCTGCTCCGGCACGTGATCAGTATTCGATGGCGTCCCGGTCGATCGGGCACGTCATGCAGTGGCCGCCGCCGCGCCCGCGCCCCAATTCGGAGGCGGGGATCTCCAGGACCTCAATGCCGGCCGCGCGGAGATTACTGTTGATGCCGTGGTTGCGGTCGTATGCGACGACGACGCCGGGCTCCAGTGCGACTACGTTGTTGCCGTCGTCCCACTGCTCGCGCGCCGCGCCGATGCGTCCGTAGGAAGATGCCACGGGATGTAGTGAAGTACCGATGGACCTGCCCACCACCTCGATGAACGGGTCCTCTTCGTGTTGGACGCGCACACCGCCGAGTTCGCTTGTAGACGGGGTCAGTGTGAAGGTAGTCAATTTCTTCACCACGGGTTCGTACACGTTCACAACATCCTCGGAGCAGAAGGTGAAGACGGTGTCCAAGTGCATGGTGCTGCGGTCCTTCGGCATGCGAGCGGCGATAACTCTAGTGGCGCCGCCTCTTTCAAAGAGGTTGTGCGCGAGGTGGCTGACCGCCTGGTAGGTGGAGCGTTCACCCATGCCGACCAGCACTACACCATTGCCGATCGGCATTATGTCGCCGCCCTCGATGAAGGAGTGGCCGGACTCGTGCTTGAGGCCGTTGAACCAGGTGGGGAAGCTCCGCCCGGTGAAGAACGGGTGGAACTTGTAGACGGCGCGCGTAAGCAGAGTCTCTCTGCGACGCGCCGACCAGTACATCGAACTGATGGCCACACCCTGGTAGATCCAGGCTGAGGGGTCGCGAGTGAATACTGAATTGGGGAGTGGCGCGATGAACATCTCCGGCTCCTCCGCGCCTACGTGATACGGGAGGATGGAACTGCCGAGAATATCTTGCGGCACTTCGTCCGAGGACAGCCCGCCGATCAAGTAGGAGGCCAGTTCCGAGCTGGGAAGCTCATCCATCCAGGAGCGCAGTTCCTCGGTGATTCCTGCGCCCAGAGTTGAGGTGTTGACGCGTCGATCCAGTAACCAGCTGCGCTGCTCAGCGACATCCAGCACGTCTGCCAGCAACGAATCGAACTCGAGAACCGTGATACCCCGGTCGCGCATGAGTTGTACGAAGGCTGCGTGATCCTCGCGTGCCTTGTCGACGTCGATGGTGTCGTCGTAGAGGAGGTCGTGGCAGTTCTGAGGCGAGAGGAAGGTGTGGGCCCGTCCCGGGGAGCAGACCATGACCGTGTGGAGCGTTCCCGCTTCGGACCAGACTCCGTTTGTTTTCGTGTTCATGATTTCCTTTCTTGTCGGAGGAGCACTGTCAGATGGCCAATGTTCCGGTGGTGAGGCCATATATCGCATACGCTGAAGCGATCACCAGGACGATCAGGATGCCCGTCTCGACGGGAGTGAATACCTTTTCACCCGTCCTCCTTCTCGCCGCGATATAGAAGGGCGTTCCGGGAAGATAGAACAATCCGACGAATAGGAGGTACTTCGGCCCCGCGGCGTACAGGAGCCAGATGGAGTAGACCGACGCGAGTGCGCCGACGGCGACTTCTGAATACTCGATGCGACTCGACGAACGCAGGGAACCGACCAGGTGGAAGACGGCGGAGAAAACGTAAGGTAATAGGATGAGCGCAGACGCCAGGAGAATGAGGTCGGTGTAGCCGGCGCCGCCGAATCCGGCCCACAGAAGCATGAGCTGCACCATTGAAGTGGTCAGCCACATGGCCCCGACCGGCGTGCTGTGCTTGTTTTCGCGTCCCAACCATGCCGGAAGCGTCCCGTCCTGTGCGGGGACGCGGAGGATCTCCGCGCACATCAGGAACCAGGCCAGCAGTGAACCGATAAGGGTGATGATCAGGCCGGCGGCGATGAACTTGGCGCCCCAGGGCCCTACCACCGCGGTGAGGACCCCGCTGAGCGAGGGGTCGGGGATCTCAGCCAGCCTGTCGCGGGCGACGACCCCGTAACTCAGCAGGTTGATCAGCAGGAGTAGTGTGAGAACGGAGGCGAAACCTATGATGGTCGCCCTGCCGACGTCGGTCCGGTTCTTGGCTCGTTCCGAGAACACCGATGCTCCCTCAACGCCGATGAATACCCAGACGGTGACCAGCATCATCGCCTTGATCTGCTCCAGCGCGGAACCGAGATCAGTGGACTGCCCCCAGAAATCGGCGGAGAAGACGCCGAAGTCGAAGGCGACCACCGCTATGATTGCAAACACGATCAGAGGCACAATTTTCGCTATCGTCACAATGGTGTTTATGACGGACGCCTCGTGAATTCCGCGGAGAATCAGCGCGTGATAACTCCACAATATGACGGATGCCACCGTGATCGCCAGGGTGGTATTGCCTTCCCCGAATCCCGGTAGGAACACCCCGACCGCACTCATGAGCAGAACCAGGTATCCGACATTTCCCATCCAGGCGCTCACCCAATAGCCCCAGGCCGATGAGAATCCGATGTAGGAGCCGAATCCCTCCTTGGCGTAACCGTAAATGCCGGCCTCAATGTCCGGGCGCTTCACGGCAAGGGTCTGGTACACCTTGGCCAGCATGAGCATGCCGAATCCGGTAATGACCCACCCTATGATGAGCGGTCCCGGTGCTGCGACTGCGGCCATCTGCGACGGTAGTCCGAAGATGCCGCCCCCGATCATGGAACCTATTACCAGGGCGACGAGTGCGGATAGGGAGATCTTTGCTGATCTCTGTTTGGGCCCGTTCTCGACCTCCGCCGGTCGGAGAACCGCGTCTGTTGCCATCTCCCGCCTCTCTGAAGGAAGTGTTATCCGACGACAGGATCGAGGATAGGCGTGAAGATCTGGGGTCTTCAATCGGGTGGGCCGCGTCTATTTATATTTATTTCTGTGAATGGTATTTGCTCTATTCATCGGAAGTCACTAGATCTCAACGCTCTTGAGCCGGGAGCTTGTGCGTTATTAGCTGCATGCGATATTTGTCGCTCGCGGCTACTGGGACTAAAGTCCTAGCGTACTCTTGTGGTGGATGGGCGGGTCGGTGACTGACGTGCCGTTGTCGGTGCTGTGGGTGCCCGAGAGGTGAGTCGCGTCGTGAGGTGTCGGCGGACATGAGTAGGCCTCCTGCGTTCGGTGTCGCGGGAGGCCGGGGGCGGTGTGCCGCAGTAGCGGGTGAAGAGAATGCTGGGTCTGTGGCGCTACCGGGGCCCGTCCGTGAGGTGGGTCGTCCTGCGACTGGTCAGCGCCTGCTCGGCCTGCAGGTAGCCCTCCTTGAGCTGGGTGAGGACCTTCGAGGTGTCCTTCTCGTCCGCGCAGATTATGGCGACGGAGTCGTTGCCGGCGATAGTTCCTAGCACTTCAGGTAGTGCCATGTGGTCAATAAGGGTGGCGGCGTACTTGGCGCCGCCGGCGACCGTACGAAGGATGATGCGGTTCTTGGCCGCTTCGGCCGATATCCACAGATTGCGCGGGTCGTCGGCGGGTGACCAGTCGGATTGTTGACGGTGGTCGGGTCTGGTTGGGGGTGGCATTCTTGCTACCATTCGTGTTGGTCTGAAGGTCTGCTATGGTTAGCGGCTCGCGTCGGGATGCGACACGACGGCCATCGTAGGTCGAGTGGTTCTGGCGTGTGTCATGATAATGATTTCGGTGTTTGGGTGCATCCCGCCGGTGAGACTCCTCTCGGGTGTCCGCCCAGGTGGTTCGGTGCCCCAACCAGGTACTGTCCGCGAGAGTTGCGGATCGTGGTGGGCATGTGGTGGTGGATTGGCCGGTGCAGGCCAGGGCGGAGATCACTAGGAAGTACGCAGGGGTGCATGCCAAGGGGGACGAGGGAGGGGGCCGGGGTGAGCGCGGTTGCCGGGCGGGCGCAGGCACGAGTTCGCGTCTCGTACACGAGTTTTGGAGTTTTGCGGATGCTATGCACGTGCAAGCCTGGAAGAACACGTGTTCATGAGGGAAACGTGTGTGCATGACGTGGCGTCGCTAGCCCCGGCGCCGTCGCCCAGTTCCCCGAGTTGCGGGTGCCGTCCACGGGTCTTCCGGCCAGGCGTGCTTGGGGTAGCGGCCGCGCATATCGGAGCGCACCTGCGGGTAGCCCTGTCGCCAGAAGGAGCGCAGATCGTCGGTGATGGCCACCGGCCGCCGTGCCGGTGAGAGCAGGTGGATGACCACGCCCACGCGGCCGTCCGCAATCCGGGGCGTGTCCGCCCAGCCGAAGCACTCCTGCACCCGCACGGCCAGTACTGGCCGCTCCAGTGCTTCGCCCTGCTCGTCCAGGTAGTCCACGCGCACCTGGGAGCCCGAGGGCACCTCCAGCCGCTCGGGCGCCAGCTCATCCAGGCGCGCTGCCTCGGGCCAGGGCAACAGGGAGCGCAGGCACGCCGTCACATCAAGGCGCCCCAGGTCGAAGCGCCCGCCCGATGTCGCCGCCAACGCCTCCACACCCGGAACCAGCCACTGCGGCGCCCGCTCCAGGAGCGCCGCTTCCCCGACATCCGGCCAGGGCTCGCCCAGCGTCCGGTGCAGCAGGGCCAACCGGGCCCGCAGCACGGCTGCACCCCGCCACGGCAGTGCGCCGATCCCCTCGGCTCGGCACCGTTCGACGACGGCTTGCGCCACCTGGTCCGGCGCGGGTGCCTTGGCCGTGGAGGAGACCAGCACAATCGCGCCCAGTCGCCGCACTCGCTGCGCTCGCAGCCGGTCCGCATCCCAGGTGGTAAGCGTTTCCTCGGCCAACCAGGAGTCGGCCACTGTCAGGGCGAGTGTCTCATCTACCGGCGCGGCCGCCCGAATGGTCGCCTCGCCGGCGCCCGGGGCCCGGTCGACCTCGGCGATGGCCAGCCACTCCGCCGCGGCCAACGGTGAGTCCACGGGCAGGCGCATGCCGGTCCCGCCGACGCTGGCGTAGGCGGCCGGACGTCCAGCCGCCGGTGCCGGACCACGACGGCGGGCGAGCCACTCCGGATGGGCGAGTGCCACGACCAGCCCGACGGCGTCCGCCGCACCCGGGCCGACCAACTCGCCCAAGCCGGTGATGGGCACATCCGCCGGGTTCACGCCGACGCCGCCCCCGGCGGCACCGGGTCGGGGACCGGTACTGGTGGCGTCGGGCGAGGCGGCGTGTCCTCCGGCCGGGTGCCGACGTGCGGCATGCTCCAGGCGCCTGGCCTCGGCGCGCCACGCGGCCGCACCGGTGCCGCCGCGAACATTCCGGGCCAAGGCGCTGAGGTCGGCCCGCGGTGCGCGCAGATCACCGGTGAGCAGTGCGGTCGCCTCCGCCGCCTGCCGCAGGCCGACGACGTCGGCGGCGGCCAGCAGGGCGCGGGCGGGACGCACCGGCGCCGGTACGGCGGCCACGGCGCGGCCCAGCTCGGTCACGGCGTCGCCGTCGAGCAGTCCCAGGCGGGTGAGTACGAGCCTGGCCGCATCCAGGGCGGGTGCGGGTGGTGGATCGAGCCACGCCAGCCCCTTCCCGGCGGGCACGCCCCACACGGCCAACTCCAATGCGGTGCGGGTCAGGTCCGCGGTGAGGATCTTCGGGAGCGGCGCGGCGGCGGCCCGTGCCCAATCCACCGGCGTGCAGCAGCGGTACACGGCGCCCGGGCCGGTGCGTGCCGCCCGCCCGGCGCGCTGAATGCCGGCCGCCCGGGACGCCCCGACCGTCACCAACCCCGACATGCCTCGGGCCACATCCAGGCGCGGCTCACGGGCGAGCGTGGCGTCCACGACGATCCGCACTCCCGGCACCGTCAGGGAGGACTCGGCCACATCGGTGGACACGATCACCCGCCGCGTACCGGGGGAGGGACTGAGTGCGGCGTCCTGGGCGGGTCCGGGCAGTCGCCCGTGCAGCGGCAGCACCTGAATCGTGGCGGGCGTGGGGCCCCCGGGCCCTGAGTCTGGGGACGCATCGTCGTAGCGGAGGCTCTCGCGCAGCCGGGCGACGACGTCGTCGACCTCCCGGGCACCGGGCAGGAAGACGAGCACGTCGCCCTCCCGCTCGGCCAGCGCGCGCCGCACCGTGGCGGCCATGTGGGCCAGGAACTCGCGCGGCACCCCGCGCGGTCCGAGCCGAGACACCCCTGACGGCGGCGGCGCCCAGACCTCATCCAGTGGGTGCAGCGCTCCGGGCACCTCCACCACCGGCGCGGGCGCGAGGCCGTCGCCCAGTAGGGCGGGCAGGCGCTGCAAGTCCAGGGTGGCGGACATCGCCACGATGGCCAGGTCCTCGCGCAGGGCGGCACGCGCATCGAGCAGCAGCGCCAACAGCAGATCGGACTCCAGGGAGCGCTCATGCACCTCGTCCAGGACCACGGCGGCGACGTCGGGCAGTTCCGGGTCGCCCTGCAGGCGACGCAGCAGCAGGCCGGCGGTCACCACCTCAATGCGAGTGCGTGCCGAGGCGCGGCGCTCCCCGCGCACCGCATAGCCGACCGTGCCGCCGACCTCCTCGCCCAGTAGGGATGCCAGGCGCCGGGCGGCGGCCCGTGTGGCCACGCGCCGCGGCTGGGTGACGATGACACGCCTCGGAGTGCGCTCGCGAGGAGCCCCGGCGCCGTCGGGGCGGGCGAGGACGTCGGCTACCAGTGGCGGCAACAGCGTGGTCTTGCCGGTGCCGGGAGGGGCGGTGACCACGACGGCAGGGGCCGGTGTGGCGGGTGCGGCGTCGGTGCGGGTTGTGACCAGCGCGCGGAGCCTGGGCAGGGCGGCCACGACGGGCAGGTCCGGCGGGTCGGCTAGGAGCCGGGCGACGGGGTCCGCGGTCTGTTTCACCCGCCCATCATGCCCGCACCGCACGGTAAGGCTGACGGCGAGCGGACATCTGTGATGGACAAACGAACTTGACACGGACGATGGTGTCAAGCATGCTAGTCATGTCAAGGGCGCTGGACATTGGGTCTCGGCTCCGGCTGCGCGGACGTTGTGCCGAGCCCTCCCGTCTGAAAATCGATCCGAAAGGAGACCCACATGAACTGGCCGGCTTTGCAAACGATGAGGACCCGTCTGACCGTGATCGCCGCCGCGGCGTTCCTGGTTGGTGCCGTGGTCGCCATTGCCCTGCCCGATCAGCGTCGCTTCGTGCTCGACCTCGGCCTCGGGCTGGGAGCCGGCGGTCTGCTGGCGGGTGCGCTGTATGGGCACTTTCGCCGCCGTGCCCGGCGTCGCTCCGGTGCGGTGGCGGTGTCTGCGGGCTCCCCGGAGATGGTCGGTCTGTGGGCAACCCTCATGCTGATCGGCCTGTGCGCATCCATGGTCGCGCAGCTGGTCGGCTCTACGGATGGAAGCCTCGTGCTTAGCGGCGTGGGCATCGCCGTCCTGCTCGTCAGCGTCGCCGGCAACGCGATGGCCTTTGCCGCTCGGGAGCAGACGACCGGCGAAGGTGAGGCGTGAACCACGCCTTGCCGCGGTAGGGTCGGCCGCTCCCGCGGCGGCCCGCCGCGATCCCGGGCCACTTGAGCCCTGTGGCGCCCGACGCCGCCCACCACCAGGGCCTTCGCTACCATTGTGCTGGAGCGACAGAGGAGATCGTGATGGATAACGACGTGCGCGCCCTGCGTGAGGCCGAGGGTCTCACCCAGGCGCAGCTGGGCGAGGCCGTCGGCGTGTCCCGCCAGTCCATCAACTCCATTGAGAAGGGCCGCTACGATCCCTCCCTGCCGCTAGCCATCGCCATCGCCCGCTACTTCGGAAAAGCAGTCGAGGAGATCTTCCATGTCCGACCAGCCCGAGAGCCCCAGCACACCGGACGAGGCCGGCAAGCCCAACAAGCGCATGGCGGCGGACGATGACACCAATCCTTCCGCCATGGGTTTCCCGCAGGAGACGGCCAAGGCGTCCCGGCGCCGCAAGGTGCGGATTGCCTCCTTTATCGCCGCTGTCGTCCTGCTGATAGTTCTCGCGGTCGCCTTTGTGCACAATCCCGGCCGTCGCGAGGCGGACTCTCTGAGTGGCTACGTCACGGGTGTGACTGCGGCGATCTTCGCCTTCTGGTTGATCGGTTGGTGGGTGCGTCGGCGCGGCGGCAGCTCCTACTCGCGCGCGCTGGACGGCACCGAGGATGAGCGCGACGAGCTCATCTGGAAGTCGGCCTGGGCGTTGACCGGCAGGGTGGACTGGTTCTTGTTCCTGGGGGTGCTGTTCCTGGCGCTGCTAGACGTGGAAGTCCAGTTGGGCACCGTCGCAATCATCGGTATCTGGGTCAACCTCGTCGCGTTGTACGGCTCGCGCTTCTATTACGAACGCTCCATGTAGTACCGCATGTGGCATGCCACTGTAATTTGAGAGGGTTGCTCGTAGGGGTGACCCGCCGCGAAACTCCCGCGCCTTCCGTGCGATTGTGCGGAAAGGTCGTGATCGCATGGGGGCTCCGCCAAAGCTGTGAAGAAGCCTTCGACTGCTCCGGTTTGTGGGCGCGAGTGGAGTGGGCCCAGTTCGAATCGGTCGATCGCGGTCCTGCCTGTGACGTGCAGGACTGGTGCACCGTGTTCGCGCTACGTAATCTGGCTGTTCCGGTTTGTGGGTGTGGTGTGCGAGGTGGTGGCTTAGGCCCGGGCTGCGGTGTGGGGGTCGTGTTCGGCCAGTGCAGGTCGTGTTCGGGCTTACAAGGTCGTTTTCGGGCCGGCGGGGACGTTGTCGGGCCGGTAGAGGCGCTCTCGGCGTTGGCCGGGTGGTTGTCGAGGACGCGGGTTAAACCTCCACGACGTGGGCTAGGTCGTGTTATGTAGGTCGTTTGAGCCAGTGGTCGATGCTGGCGGTGTGGGTGGTGGCTTGGTAGCGGACGGCGAGTTTGTCGTATCTGGTGGCCATGGCTCGGTTGTGCTTGAGTTGGCCGAAGCAGCGCTCCACAGCGTTGCGGTCCTTGTAGGCGGCCGGGTCGAAGGCGGGCGGCCTGCCCCCGGCGCTGCCGCGTCGGTGGCGGTTTTCGGCCTGGTCTGCCTTGATGGGGATGGTGGCCTTGATGTGGTGGGCTCTGAGCCAGTCCCGGTTCGCTTTTGAGGAGTAGGCCTTGTCCGCGAGCACCATCTGCGGGCGTGTGCGGGGCCTTCCCGGCCCCGGACGGGTCACCCGGATCTCTTCCAGTACGGGGATCATCATCGGGCAGTCGGCTGCCTGTCCGGCGGTGATCAGCAGGGCCAGCAGGCCGCAGGCGGCGTCGGTGGCGGCATGAACCTTGGTCGACCACCCGCCCCGGGAGACTCCCAGGGCGTGGTCCTCGGGGTCCCCGTCCACCTGCTGGGGGCTGTCCTTGCGGGCCCCGGCGGCGTGCACATGTGCCCGGCAGGTCGTGGAGTCCACCGACACCCGCCAGCCGGTTCTTGCCGGCGGTGTCGGCCTGGGCGACCAGGGCGGACTCGATGCGCTCCCATATCCCGGCCAGTTGCCAGGCCCGGTACAGGGCGTACGCGCGCCACCACGGCCCGTAGTGGGGTGGGATGTCGCGCCAGGGCGCCCCGACTCTGGTTCTCCATCGTATGGCGTTGATCATGTCCCGCAGCGGATACACCCGGGGCCGTCCCCTTCCCGACTCACGCGGCAGCAGGGGCGCAAGCAGCTCCCACTGGGCGTCGGTCAGGTCATGACGGGCGTAGGCGTCTATGCTCAACGGTCGAGGCCTTTGGCGGTGTCATGGTCTGTTTTCACACCACCCGTGATACCCCGAAGGCCTCACCTTGTTCCGCACACCACGCCGACCACCCCACCCACTTACGCAACACGCCCTAGCCGCCGAGGACGCCCTCCCGGGCGGCGTCCTCGAGGGCCGGGCCGCGTCGTCGACGGCTAACCGGCGTCCTCGAACAACCCCCACCAGGCCATCCAGGTTGGCCCTTGGTGCTGGTGGGTGTGGTGGCCGCGTGGTGCGAGGCGAGGGATGCGATGGGCCGTGCTGTGGTGAGCCGTGCCGGTTCAATCGCGCCGGCTCACCGTGCCGGACCCGGCCGCACCTGGCCGCCGACCACCCCGGTGCCCGGAAGCGGGCCCATCTGCAACGCCGCTTCCCGGTCTGCTACGCCACTTAGGGGTTAACAACGCCGGTTACCCGTCTGCTGAAGGCCCCCGAGGAATACAGCAGAACGTTAAGTTGCGTTGTTAACGCCCAACCGGCCAAGCAGACACCCCGGCCCCTGTTAGGTCTCAGGGCATCGGCGACAGTTCTGCCGCAGCCCCACCACAACCACCGCACAGGACTTGACCACCCCCAAACCGGAAGAGCCCGTAATCTGTGGTGGTTCGGTGCGGGTTTGGGATGTGAGGGGTGGTGTTCGGGTCGTTCGGGTCGGTGTCTCTTTCGGCCAGGGGTCCGGCGAGAATGAGGTGTAGACCTGGTGCTGTCCAGCAGGGTGAGGGTGGTGTGGGCGAGGTGCCTGAGATGGCGGGACAGGAGGGCGTCGTGAACACGAGTTGGTGGCGTCGACACGGGTTTTTGGCGTTATGCACGTGCTAAACACCTGTAAACCTCCAAAACTCGTGTGCTGGAGGCGAAGTCGTGTCTGCGACGTCAACTCGTGTACTCGATGCCCGGCGCGGGACGGCCGCGCCAAGGCGCATGAGCCGGACGGGCTCGGGACACGCTCTCCGGGGCGCCGGTCGGTCGTCAAGGAAGCCCCACCGGGCGGCGCTCCAGAGCGCCGCACCGCCACTCCGTACCGCACCACCACACCCCCAAACCCGAAGCACCTGTAATCCCCGTCACGCGTTGCGGACGCATCATTTGCCCGTTTCGCCGTGCGGGCGGAGCCCGGAACCCGATGAGCCGGGTAGGCTCATCGCGGGACATACTGATGAGCACAACGAGAGGGGGCAGCCGTGGCCACACAGCCCGCAGCCGGAGCTTGGGATGAAGACCCCGCCGGCGCCTCAATCGTCCTGGCCACCGGTCGGCAGCGGCATGATCTACTCGTGGTCGCCGAGTCCGGTCTGCTGACCGAACTGGATGAGACCTGGGGGAGGCCGTCCTCGCGCGTGCGCATGTCGTTCCTCCCCGGCGTGTCCGCACCTGTCGGTTCCGGCCAGGAGGACGCCCTGTGCTCCTATGATCACGACGGCGTCGGCGTGCTTGTGGCCCGCGGCCGCACCAGCCTGTTCGAAGGCGTGCCCGCACGGAGCACCACCGCCCTGGCCCGCATCGCCCCCGGCGCGGGTGTGCGGGCAGCCCTCCTGGTCACTCGCGCCGTTAGTCTCGGCGGCTCGGCTCCGGGGGACTTCGTCGCCCTAAGTGACCACCTGAATCTGGTCGGCATGCCGTTGTTCCCCGCTAACACGACGGTGGAGGCGTCCTGGGATCAGTCCCTGACCGCTGAACTGTCTGGACTGGACGGCGTGCGCTCCTCCGCCGTCGCCGCACTCACCCCCGGGCCGGTGCGCCCGAGCCCGACGGAGGCCCGTGTTCTGGCGGCCCTGGGCGCCGACGTCGTTGTGACGGACACCGTTGCCGAGGCCATGGCCCTGTCCTCCCGCGGAGTGCGCGTGGCGGCCCTGGCCTTGATCGACGCCGTGGCCGGCACGGAGAGCCGGGGCGGCGGCCGACGCGCCGCAGCGCCGCCCACCACCGACTTCCGGCAGACGCCCGCCCCCGACCTGGTCCTTACCGCGGTGGAGAGGGTCATCGCCGCCCTGGGATGAGCGAGCCGTGAGCGGCGTCAATCATCTAGTCTCTGCCTCGTGAAACCCTTCCTCATGCTGGCCGCCCGCGCCGACGACGAGCCCGCCGACGCCGAGTACGAGGCCTTCCTGCTGCGTACCGGGCTCGACGAGTCCTCCCTGATCCGTCACCGCCTCGAAGCCGTGCCCATGCCGGACATCGACTTAGCGGACTGGTCCGGCATCATCGTCGGCGGCTCACCCTTCAACTCCTCCACCCCGCAGCACGCCAAGAGCCAGGTGCAGTTGCGCGTCGAGGGCGAGCTCAATGCCCTGATCACCCGCCTCCTGGATGCGGACTTCCCCTTCCTGGGCGCCTGCTACGGCCTGGGTCTGCTCACCAGACACGAGGGCGGCGTGGTCGACGGCACCTACGGGGAGGAGGTCTCCTACCCGCAGGTGGAGTTGACGCAGGCGGGCCGGGTCGACCCCCTGATGGAGGGGATGCCCGCGTCCTTCCAGGCCTTCGTGGCTCACACCGAGGCGGTGTCCACCCCGCCCGCCGGCGGCGTCGTCCTCGCCTCTTCCGCGGCTTGCCCCGTGCAGGTGCTGCGGGTGCACACCAACCTTTACGCCACCCAGTTCCATCCCGAACTGGACGGGGACTATCTGGCTCACCGGCTGGCCTTCTACGCCGGTCACGGCTACTTCGACGACGACCGTCTGCCGGAGATTCAGGACGATGTGCGCCGTCAGGACGTGTCCGACTCCTGGAAGGTGTTGTCGAACTTCGTGGCGCGCTATTCCCGTTGAACCGGCGCGTTCGGCCGAGGCGTAACCAGGGGCGTTGACGGGCCGTGGCGTGGACACCCCCGGCTCGCGGTGACAGGATGAATCCTGCCGTGGACGAGTGTCCACGGACGCCCAAGTGCGAGGGGCTGCGCGCAACGCGGCCCGCTAGCACGGAAGAAGGTTTGAAAATGTCCCGCATCGTAATCGTCGGCGGCCACGGCAAGGTAGCCCTGCTGCTCGCCCCGCTCCTGGCCGAGCGCGGCGACGACGTCGTCTCCCTCATCCGCGACCCCGAACAGGCCGGTGACGTGGAGGCGGCCGGTGCCACTGCGCTGGTGGTGTCCGCGGAGGATGCCAGCGAGCAGGAGCTCGCCGCCGCATTCGACGGCGCCGACGCCGTCGTCTGGTCTGCCGGCGCCGGCGGCAAGGGCGGCCCGCAGCGTACCGAGGCCGTTGACCGTGACGCCGCCATCCGCTCGATGGAGGCGGCCCGTGCCGCCTCCGTGCCCCGCTACGTGATGGTCTCCTTCGCCGCCTCTCACGGCCAGGACCCGGTCCCGGCCGATCACCCGCTGCGCACCTACGCCATGGCCAAGCTCGCCGCCGACCGCCACCTGGCCGCATCCGACCTGGAGTGGACGATCGTCGGCCCCGGCCTGCTGACCCTGGATGAGCCGACCGGCAGCATCGACGTCGGCCGTTTCGACGGCGGGGCACAGGCGCCCACCTCGCGCGCCAACGTCGCCGCTGTGATTGCCGCAGTGCTCGCCGAGCCCGCCAGCATCGGGAAGGTGATCCCCTTCCGCGACGGCCAGACGCCCATCGCCGAGGCGGTCGCCGACGTCCCGGACGCATACGCCGACCTGGACACCTGACCGAGGCCCGTCTGAGACCCGACCACGAGGCGTCGCTCAGCCGATCAGCCGGTCGGCCAACGGGGCCAGGAACTCGCTGGTGCCGGCCTCCACCCGCACCGCGGCCAGTTCGTCCACCGCCGTCGGGCCGCGGTTGACCACCACCAGTTCGGCGCCGACCGCCAGCGCCTGGCGCACGATCCACAGGCCGGTCAGCACCGCCAGGCTGGTGCCCGCCACCAGCATAACGTCGCAGTGCTCGGCGGCCCGCATGGCCTCATCCATGGCGGCGGGCAGGCCCTCGCCGAAGAAGACGATGTCCGGCTTGAGCAGGCCGCCGCAGTCTTCGCACATGGCGGGGGTGAAGTCGCAGGCCTCGGCTGCGGCCCGGTCGGCCTCCGGGGTGATGGCCACGCGCGCCGGGTCGGTCTCGCGCGGGTGGTCGGGGTTGAGGGCGGTCAGGCGCTCATCGAGCGCGGCGCGGGAGGTGGTGCGTCCGCAGCCCAGGCACACGACCCGGTTGTAGGCGCCGTGCAGCTCCCACACGGTGCGCTGTCCGGCGCGGGAGTGTAGCCGGTCGACATTTTGGGTGGCTACGCCGGTCAACAACCCCGCCTCCTCCAGCCGGGCGAGCGCCAGGTGTCCCGGAGTCGGGGTCAGCGGGTCCAAGAGTCGCCAGGTGGCGTGATTGCGCGCCCACACCCACCTATACCAGACCGGGTCGGTGGCGAATTGGCGGAAGTCGACCGGCTCCACGGGAGTAGTGCCCATGCCCCGATAGTCGGGGATGCCGGAGTCGGTGGAGATGCCGGCGCCAGTGACCGCGAGCGTGCGGTGACCGGCCATCGACTCGGCGACGGTTTCAAGCGCTGATCTCGGCACGTGGCCTCACTAACGATCCTGGGACTGGAATTGGGGCCGCCCCTACTCCTGCTTGCCGAAGTGATTTACGAAGTTGCGGATGACCCGGCCCGCCATGTGCTCCTGCGAGCTGCGGGCCTCGGCCATGATGTTGTCCACCAGTCCGGGGTCGCCGTAGCCGGCGTCGGAGTAGACCGAGACGCGCTGGGCGAAGCGCTCGGCGTCGAGTTCGGGGTTGAACTGGGTGCCGTAGACGCTCTTGCCGACTCGGATCATCTGCACCGGGCAGTCCGCCGAGCTGGCCAGTAGGGTGGCATGCGCGGGCACCTCGACGGCGCCCTCGTGATGTCCGACGAAGGCGCTGAAGGTCTGCGGCATGTCCGCCAGCAGTGGATCCTCGCGGCCCGCGGCGGTCAGGTAGACGTCGGTGGTGCCCAGCTGCTCGCCGAACTCGCGGGAGGTGGGAGTGCCCAGGTAGCCGGCGAGCACCTCCAGGCCGAAGCCGGTGGCGAGTACGGGTACGCCCTCCTTGAGGGACATAGCCAGTAGTTCCCGGACCTGGTCTTCTACACGCAGCTGGGTGCGGGTCTTGGCGGACTCCGGTGTTGAGGTGTCGTAGGGGCTGCCGCCGATGAAGACGCCGGAGACGTCCTGGGCGGAGAAGGCGTCGGAGTAGTCGACCTCCTCAAGGAGGACGTGCTGGAGGAGTTCCGGCTCCAGCCCGCCCTGCAGCAGGAAGGAGTCGTACTCGCTTTGCGCGGCTTCCAGCTCAGGCCGCGTCGAGACCATGATGAAGGGCTTCACGCGATTACCATACGGGTTCTCGTGGCCGTCGAGTGCAGCACTTCCAGGTGGCCCGCCCCACCTGACTGTGGGGCCGGCCGCGCCCATTGGGTGTCGGCGTGGACGGCGTCGGGGGGCAGGGGTCAGGGTGCCTGCGTGATCATCCACCACAGCCACAACCAGCCGACGGTGGTTGCGGCGCCGACGACGGTGGCGAACCAGGCCTGGCCGTGGCCGGTGCCGTAGCCCCCGCGCAGGCGCCGCAGTGCCAGGCAGCCCAGCCCTAAGGCGAGCATGCCCAGCCCGGGTATGAAGCCGAGGACGGCACATACCAGGGCGGCGACGGCGGCCGTGTCGGTGCGCTGACGTGGAGCCTGGTAGCCGGGACCGGCGAAGATCTCGCCCGGGTTGAGCTGCTCGGTGCCCGGGAAGACGAAGTCGGCCGGGACGATGCGGGTGGGGTCCACGACGTCGGGCTGCTCTTGGCTCATGACGCCATCGTGCCACGGATCGGGTGGGCGGCTGCGTGAGCGCTGGGTGACGGACCTCAGACGGCGCCCGTCACCGTCGCCACCGCGGTGCATGCCTGCCGGGTTGGCGGCCGCCGTCCTAGTTGGTGGGTGCGGCGGCGGCCTCGGGGGTGGGGGTGATTGCAGCACAGTCGGCGGGGGCGGAGATCGCCTGACCGGCCTTGAGCTGGGTGATCTCCTCCTTGGTCAGGATGCCGGTGGAGTACCGCTCACCCAGCACCACACTGACCGTGGGGTCATTGGCGTCCTGCGTCTCATCGAGCTGCACAATCACCGATCCGGTGAACACCTGCTTGAGGGTGTAGGCGTTGGTCAGGCCTGCGGGGGAGGTGGTCAACTGAATCTCTCCGGAGTAATCGCCCTTGGGCCAGTCGGCCGTGTTGTTGACGGTGAGCCCCGCGTCTCCCAGCGTGTCCGCCACGCCTCCGGCCAGTCCCGAGGTGTCGGTGCCGTTGTAGACGTTGACCGGGATTGAGGTGATCTCCACCGTGGTGGCGTCAGTGGGCGGACAGGGCTGGACGATGGGGGCCGCGTCATCATCCGCGGAGGAGAAACCCGGATCATAGATGGCCGGCAGTATCCCGCTCCAGACCATGAGGCAGACGACGGTGATCGCGGCCAGCACCGTCAGTAGGCCTCCGATCACGATCGTTTGTCGGTGCTTGAGGCGGTGCCGGTACTCGGCGTAGGGGTCGGCGGAGGAACTCACCCCCTCAGCGTAGTGGACGGCGCCGCTGTGCGGGGTGCAGGCGGGATTTGATCGGGGTGGAGGATGCGTCGTCAATAGGCGCCCCGGCCGAACCGGATGTCGACTGTGGCGCGCCG
Organism: Actinomyces sp.; assembly: GCF_030530635.1. Lineage (GTDB taxonomy): Bacteria > Actinomycetota > Actinomycetes > Actinomycetales > Actinomycetaceae > Actinomyces. The sequence continues at coordinate 11,650 of NZ_JAUMUL010000024.1, read as the reverse complement.
CCACTGCTCCTGGGCGGCCCGGGTGGGCCTCCAACGGCCCTGCTCGTTGATCCGCCACCACCAGGGCTGCGGGACGGGCAGGATGGCTCCTTCGCAGACCGCTACGCCGTGGAACATGACGCCGACGTCGATGGGCACCTGGGTGAATACGTCGCAGCGCTCCTCCCAGGGCACCAGGAACTGGTTGACGACGTAGGGCGGCTCCCAGTCGATGGGGAAGTTCACCTGCAGGATGCGGCTGAGTTCGCGTGCGTCGGCCGCCAGGCTGGGACGGATGATCTCCAGGCTGGGGCGGCGGTCTGAGAACTCGGTGAAGATGACGACTCCGGAGTCGTTGGCGGTGCGCGTGTAGGTGGCGGTGATATCGCGGGCGAGCGCCAGACTGACGACGTCGAGGACCTCCGGTACCTCCTGGGTGACGGCGGTGATCATGCGGGGCACGGCTACTCCTTGAATCCTTGCATTCCTGGGTGATGTTCGCGCAGGCGGATCATGGACGCGGCGCGCCGGGGCCCTGGCTGCTGGGCGTGTCGGTGTCCGTCCCCAGTGCCCGGCGCACGTTCCCGGCGTCGCCGTCCAGAGTGCGCACCAGGTCGAGCAGGGGCTGCCAGTCGGCGTCGAAATTGGATTCGAGGGGCACCAGCAGGCCGCGGCGGCGGCCGTAACCGGTGGTCTCGCCGCCGTGGGCCGAGGCCACCTGTGCGGCGTCGGCATGGAGCTGCCGCATGCCCGGTGCGCCGATGAGCACGGCCAGGGGCGTGGGCGGGCGGCGCATGGTGACCGGCAGGGAGGTGTCGGCGCGGGCATAGGTGCGCATGGCGAGCGCGAACTGGGGCTTGGTCTGGGTGGACAGGGCCCGGAACAGGGCCATGGCCCGGTCGCGGTAGCCGGTGGCCGGTGTTGCCCCGGCGAGGTTCAGCTCCGCGTACTCCTCCAGCCCGTTGTCGGTGCGGGAGACGGTGAGTGTGCCGGTGAGGATGCCGCCGGAGCCGTGGCCGGCCACCACCAGGTGGACGGTGGGCATGCGGGCGCGGCAGAAGCCGGTCAGGGCGTCGCGATCCCAGAATGCGCCGGCCGGCTCGTATCCGCCCCAGGACAGTCCTGCGTCTGGCAGCAGGTGATCGCGGACCAGTTCGACCACGGCGCCGAGTCGGGTGGCGCGCCGGGCGGGGTGGTAGGCGGAGATGGAGACGGTCAGGTTGGGACGGACATCTCGCTGCACCATGTGCCTCGGGGAGATTTTCAACTGCCTTTCGGCCAGCACCTCAAGGGTCTGGGCCAGGTGCGGTATCAGGCGGCCGGAGCGTAGCTCGCGGTAACTGCCGCTCTCCTTGATGAGCACGATGGTGCCGGTGGCGTCGGTGAGGCGGTCGAATGCGGGGGTGACGGCGCTGTGCTCGGGAACCACCAGGATGGTGCGCTGAGCGCTCGTGGCGGTGCGGTGCAGCAGGTCGGCCAGTGGCTCGGTCAGGGCGACGACGGGGCCGGGCAGGCTGGTGATGCGGGCCCGGTTGCCGAGTTGGGCGTCGATCATGGGGTGCGTCATCTTGAATGTGGGCCGTTCGGCCTGCGATGCGCCGGGCAGTGAGAATGTTCCGGAAGGCATGGGTGGGCGGCGCTCCTTCACGGGTCGGACAATGAACGGTGGGTCGTCGGCAGCGCATGCGCGTGCCGGCTCTGACTGCGGGCCGTGCCGGTACGGCTGGCTGGGCGCCGGCCGACTCGCGGTAGACGTTACTCTTGCGTGACTGCGGATGGAGTGCAAGGCTACCCGGTGGAGCCGTTCCGCGGCCCCGGCGGTCCCGGATCGGCACTCGTATCGGGCTGCGTGACACCTGCAATGGATTCCTTCCCCGAGGGGGGTAACAGATGAAGTTCGACATGGGCTCGTCCACGCTGACGACGCTGACCAAGCAGACCTCCTCCTCCAACGAGGATCTGGGAGCGCTGGTTAAGGAGTTGGTGGCGGCGGCGGAGCCGCTGGAGGGCCGCTTCAACGGCAGTGGCCGGGCTGCGTTCGACCGGTTCAAGACCCGTACGGATGAGGTCTCGGCGGAGCTGAACGCCTCCTTGGCCGCGGTGCTGCGCGGCATCAGCGGCATGGACGCCGCCTTCATTCAGGGTGAGCAGGAGATGGTGGACACCACGCGGTCCGCCGAGGGCTCGGTGAGCTTCGACTCCGCCCGCTTCGGTTCCGCGCGCTGACCCGGCTCGGCGTGACTCACCGGTTGGCGCCGGTGCGAACGGCGTTGATCAGTCAAGACTTCGACGATTACCTGACTCGTGTCCTCAAGGAGGGGGCAACTATGGCCAACCAGATCGATAAGCGGTCCTACGACGTCGGCGCCTCTCAGGAGGTGCAGACGAATTTCGAGCGGGTCGCCTCCCGGCTTGAGAGCCTGATCAATCAGCGTGACAGCGACGTTAAGGCCGCCATGTCCCAGTACCAGGCGGAGGGCGTGTCGGATGAGTATCAGGCGAAGGAGCTGCGCTGGAAGAACGCAGCGGGCGAGGTGCGGGGGATTATCGCCACGCTGCGGCAGTCGATGCAGACCACGGATGAGGGAGCCCAGTCCACGTTGCAGCGTGCCCGCCGGGCCGTGGATGAGATTGGCTGACGGCGGTGTCATCCTGGGATATCGACCCCGACGGCGTGGCGCAGGTGCTGTCGGCGGAGCGGGCGCTGGTGGACTCCACCCCGGGGCAGGAGGGCGACTTCTCCTCAGCGCTCAACGGCGTCGGTACCGAACTGGAGAATGCGATCACGCCGTGCAACCAGGCGAGCGGCATGGGCACCAACTCCGAAGGGGTGGAACTCACGCAGTCGCCACTCGTGGCCAGCGCGCTCATCGACTGGATCGATACGCACAAACCCGACTTCGAGTCCATCACCACCACGATCAGCAACGTGCTGAACAACACCGTCAGCGCCGTCAACGCCTACCAGCAGCACGATGAGGCCTCCGCGCTGGAGTTCCAGCGCCAGGCCAAGTGACACCCCTACGCAGTGAATCGACCCCATGGCTACTCCCTTTGATGAGACGAAGATCCCCGCCGTCGACTTCGACGTCGAGTCGCTGAGTTCGGCGGCGACGAACCTGAAGACGAAGGCCGGTGACCTGCGCACCACCGGGTCGGACGTTAAGACCAAGTGGGCCGGCATCCAGAACGTGTACAAGGCACCCGAGCAGGAGACCCTGTACTCGGCCATGGACCCGGTGGCGACGAACACCGATACGCTGGCCACCGCTCTGGAGAGCATGGCCGGCTACCTGAGCACCTTCGCGGACTCCATGTCCGGCATCAAGTCGCGCGCGCAGACCCTGAAGGCGAACGCACTGGCCTTCAAGGCGAAGATCAAGGACAACCCGGAGTGGGACCACGATCAGGACCTGGTCAATGAGAACAATGGCCTGATCACCACCGCCAACGGCATTCAGGTGGATATGTGGGATGCGGAGCGGACCTGCGCCAACGCCATCCGCGCCCTGGACGGCCTGGAGGGCTACCACGCCAACCCCAAGGGGGACAACGACAAGCTGGGTTACGGATACTCGGATATTCCCGAGGACGCCGAGGGCATGCCCTGGGGCAGCCCGGTGGACCGCCAGGACGCCTGCCCGAAGAAGGCGGGAGTGGCAGTGAAGCGCTTCCTGTGGGACGGGCTGGTGTGTGAGGGCCTGGGTGGCATGGTCAACGGCGTGCTGAATCTGGGCGGGGCTGAGTTCGAGGGCAGTGACGGATTAACGCACGACTGGGGTCGCGCTGCGTCCACTGGGAAGGGGATGAGCATGCTGCTCGGCTTCACCTGGAACCAGGACGGCAGCTACGGCGGGTGGCATCCGTCGCCGACGGCCACGGGTGCCTGGAAGGAAACCGTCAAAGGTATCGTCTGCTGGGACGTGTGGGAGGATGACCCGGCCCGAGCTTTTGGCGGAGCGTTGTTCAATATCGCTTCGTTCGCGCTGCCCGGTCTTGGAATAGCGACGAAGGTCACTTCCGGAGCCTCCAAGGTGGGTAGGGTCGCGCGCTGGGCGGCCGCCGCGGGCAAGGTGCTGAACTACCTGGACCCGTTGGGCGTGGTGGCGGATATGACGTTGGCCAGAGGTCTCAGGGTTGCTCTGGGCAGGGTTGATTTGGACTTTATTGGTCTTGATCTGCCTGGTCGGAGGGCTGGGGCGGATGGTGTCACGGGGATGGATGTTGATGTTGACGCCCGTACTGGTTTGCCTGATGTGGGGGTTGACGTTGACGCTGGGGTGCGGAGCCCACGTACCCACGGTGATGGGAGTAATCAGACTCCGGATGTGAGTGGGGTTGATCTAGGCCGCAGCGACGTGGACGTGCCTGGCACGCGGCGTACCCCGGAGGTGAGCGCTGCTCCTGATACGCCCGATGCTCCACATACCCGTGGTGGTGATGGGGTTGACGTGCCGGAGGGCGGCCGTAGGCCTGATGCCGATGCGACGCCCGACGGTGGCAGGAGCCCGGACGGGGACGTGAGTCCGGACGGGCGCGCTCCTGATGCGGATACACCTGATGGGGCGCGGCGGACGCCTGACGGCGATGCGGTCCCCGATGGCGGCAGGGCTCCCGATGGGCAGGCGCCGGATGGGGCGGATTCTCCGGACGTGAAGGACTCTCCCGATGCCGGGGACCGCACGCCGGACTACGACCCGGACAAGGATGCGTTCAACCAGGAGCACCGGCCCAGCACGGAGCAGACGGTTAAGGTTGATGCTGACAGTCCGCTGGTGCCGAAGGCGACTAAGCCCTTTGGCAAGGGTGTGGACTTGGACCCGAATACCTGTTACGAGGTGGAGGGGCGTGGTAAGTACTACACCAATGACGCCGGTGAGATTGTGCATGTGGAGGCGGACTCGGCGGTGCAGCGACAGACGCTGCTGGGGCGGACCTCCACTACGATGAACCCGGATTTGAAGGACCCCTTGCCGAATGCGACGTACACGGTGGATGGGAAGTTCCACTACACAACCGATGAGTGGGGTCGTACCGTGCGTCTTCAGGTGGATCGGCTGGATTGGGTGCCCGAGGACGCGCGGTATCGGTCTGAGTCTGCGCAGAAGCGTATCGGCCACTACGGTGATGGTCTGGGTGGTGGTTATGACGGCGGGCATTTGGCCGGAGCAGAGTATGGGGGTCCGCCGGAGGACATCAATGTGTGGCCAATGCTGAAGGAAAGGAACCGGGGCATCAGCGACACTTATGCTGAGAGCTTCAAGGCGTTGGAAGATGAAATAGCGAAGAATCCCGACGCCTACCGCAATATCGACATCCGTATCGAGTACGACGGCCCGCCCGCGAACGCCGGCTCAGTGACCAGGCTGGGGGACGTGAACCCGGTCGATAGAGTGCCTACCGAGTTTACTGTCAGTTGGGTGGATCAGAACGGAGTGCAATGGGATCTGCCGTTTAATAATAGGCGATCTTGAGGACGTTTGTGATGACAATATGCGAGGAGGCAACAGACGGTGTCTAATGCAGGAAACCCCCGGGAGCTGTTGGGGGAAGTTGAAGCTAGGCTTGTGCAGTGGCTGCGAGAAGAGTCACGTGGAACTCGAGTGGACATTATTATGGTCGGTATCGGTCGGGTGCAGCTTCGAACCGGGACGCTGGTGGTGAACGGTATCGAAGTGCCAGCTAATATTCCCTATGAGGTTGCGGCAGTACAAATGAATCATTTGCGTGCGGCGCAGGTTGTTCCTGGTCGGGGTGCGTGGACGTGGTGTCGGTTGTGGATGGATGTGTCTGATGGGGTGTTGCATCAGGAGTGTGATTGGATGCGTGAGCCGGTTTTCAGTCGTGCTTCTGGTGATGTGCGTCCGGGGCCGGGTGATTGTTGGAGTGAGTTGGAGCGGTATCCGCGTGATGATGAGTTTATTCCGGATTGGTTGCGTAGGGGGTATGAGGTGGAGTTGAAGCGGCGTGAGCGTAATGCTCGTCGGCGTGAGGCGCGTCGTCGGAAGCGCGAGCAGGAGCGGGAGCGCGGGGACTGACTCGTTTGGGTAGTCAGTCTGCCGCTGGTTATGACGGCAGACTCGGTGAGAGGAGATTGTCCGGGTAGTTTCTACGAGTTGGAGCAGAAGATCGCTGACAACCCGGGCGACTACCGGAACATCGACATACGTATCGAGTACGACGGCCCGCCCGCAAACGCTGGCTCAGTGACTAGGCTGGGGGACGTTAACCCGGTCGACAGAGTACCAACCAGGTTCGTTGTTAACTGGATTGATGAGGGTGGCGCTGTGCAGAGGCGTCCGTTCGTCAACCGTAAATGATGTTGCGCACTAAGTCAGATAGGGAGAGTTGGCGCGATGAGGAATGAGATGTCTGCTGAGGAGATGCTCGGTGAGATTGAGTCTGGTCTTGTTGGCTGGCTGGAAAAGGTAGGTGGTGAGCGAGTTGACACGTACATGGTGGGTATAGGTTTAGTGCAGCATCATACATCTTGGGTGGTGATTGATGGAGTGAGGAAGTCTGCGGATATCGATTACGAGGTAACCCGTGTAATGGATGATTTGCGGGCTGCGCAGGTGTTGCCTGGTCGTGGGGCGTGGACGTGGTGTCGGTTGTGGATGGATGTGTCTGATGGGGTGTTGCATCAGGAGTGTGATTGGATGCGTGAGCCGGATTTTGGTTCGGTGCCGGCGGGTGCTGGTGAGTATGCGATTGAGTTGGACATCTATCCGCGTGATGATGAGTTTATTCCGGATTGGTTGGCTGAGCGTGCGGCGGTGTATGAGAAGCGTAAGGAGCGTAATGCTCGTCGGCGTGAGGCGCGTCGTCGTAAGCGTGAGCAGGAGCGGGAGCGCGGTGACTGAGTCGGTTGGTTCGTCAGTCTGCCGCTGGTTGTGACGGCAGACTTGGTGAGAGGAGATTGTCCGGGTAGTTTCTACGAGTTGGAGCAGAAGATTGCTGACAACCCGGGCTGCTACCGGAGCATCGACATACGTATCGAGTACGACGGCCCGCCCGCAAACGCTGGCTCAGTGACCAGGCTGGGGGATGTGAACCCGGTCGACAGAGTACCGACGCGGTGGAGGGTGCTCTCGCAGGACGCCAACGGGGTGGCAAGGACTCCGGAGACGTTTAGAAATCGGTGAAGGACAATATAAAGGAGATGACTAGCATGCCTGGAGAACAGCAGTCCGCACAAAGACTCATTCAAGAAACTGAAGAGTCTATGAGAGCTTGGATTCTCCAAGAGGGTGCCAGCCGTATCGAAATAACTATCAATAACATCGGCTGGTATGGTCAGTTTGATCCACAGTTGACCATAAATGGTGTGACGAGCAGGGCTATACCGCCGTACGGCATACGATTGCCGTTCGATGAATTACGCGATGCGCAGGCTATTCCTGGTAGGGGTGCGTGGACGTGGTGTCGGTTGTGGATGGATGCGTCTGATGGGGTGTTGCATCAGGAGTGTGATTGGATGCGTGAGCCGATGTTCGAGGACTCGAATGCGGGCGCGGGTGAGTATGCGATTGAACTTGATGTCCATCCGCGTGATCCTGAGTTTGTTCCGGGGTGGTTGGCTGAGCGTGCGGCGGCGTATGAGAAGCGTAAGGAGCGTAATGCTCGTCGGCGTGAGGCTCGTCGTCGTAAGCGTGAGCGGGAGCGCGGTGACTGAGTCGGTTGGTTCGTCAGTCTGCCGCTGGTTCTGATGGCAGATCCGGCGAATGGTAGTCATCCGGGCAGCTTCTACGAGCTGGAGCAGAAGATCGCTGACAACCCGGGCGACTACCGGAGCATTGATATCACTATTGAGTATGACGGTCCTCCGACGAACCCGGATTCTGTCACTCGTCTCGGTGATGTCAAGCCAACAGACAGAGTGCCAACAAAGTTTGCGATTGATTGGGTCGACGAGAACGGAGTTGCAAAGCACGTTCCATTCGACAACAGACGCGTATAATAGTGTGGATGACGACACGCGAAAGGGTAGACACTGCGATGAGCGCGAGCACAGAGAGAATCGCTTTACTAGACAACTTGGAAAATGAAGTACGTGCGTGGCTAGAAAGTGATATTGGATCACGAATGGAGATAGAAATGTTCGGGATCGGCGTAGTTCAAGAGCACGTGGCATGGCTGACTGTAGAAGAACAGCGCAGATCTGTGAAGATACCTCGTGAAGTAGCGAGGTTGTCGGACGAGCTTCGTCGTGCGCAGGTGGTTCCTGGTTGGGGTGCGTGGACGTGGTGTCGGTTGTGGATGGATGTGTCTGATGGGGTGTTGCATCAGGAGTGTGATTGGATGCGTGAGCCGGTTTTCAGTCGTGCTTCTGGTGATGTGCGTCCGGGGCCGGGTGATTGTTGGAGTGAGTTGGAGCGGTATCCGCGTGATGATGAGTTTATTCCGGATTGGTTGCGTAGGGGGTATGAGGTGGAGTTGAAGCGGCGTGAGCGTAATGCTCGTCGGCGTGAGGCGCGTCGTCGTAAGCGTGAGCGGGAGCGCGGTGACTGAGTCGTTTGGGTCGTCAGTCTGCCGCTGGTTCTGATGCCAGATCCGGCGAATGGTAGTCATCCGGGTAGTTTCTACGAGTTGGAGCAGAAGATTGCTGACAACCCGGGCGACTATCGGAGCATCGATATCCGTATCGAGTACGATGGGCCGCCCGCAAACGCCGGCTCAGTGACCAGGCTGAGGGATGTGAACCCGGTGGACAGGGTACCGACTAAATTCACGGTTCACTGGGTAGACGAACGGGCGGTACCGAGGAGTAGGCCGTTCGTGAACAGGCAATGAAGTAGCTTAGCGGGAATTGTGTGTTGAAGGAGTGGTGCAATTGCGTGGGATCGCGAATGCGAGTGAGTTGATGGCGCAGGCTGAGTCGAGTATTTATGCCTGGTTGAAAGCCGAGTCGGTAGATAGGGTTGACGTAGAAATCCAGGGGATTGGTCTGGTTCAGGATATCTTGGTGTGGCTGACCGTAAACGGGACGAAGAATCATGGACGCATTCCGTATGGTGTCGCTGAGCCTACGATCTCCGATTTGCGGGCTGCGCAGGTGTTGCCTGGTCGTGGGGCGTGGACGTGGTGTCGGTTGTGGATGGATGTGTCTGATGGGGTGTTGCATCAGGAGTGTGATTGGATGCGTGAGCCGGATTTTGGTTCGGTGCCGGCGGGTGCTGGTGAGTATGCGATTGAGTTGGACATCTATCCGCGTGATGATGAGTTTATTCCGGATTGGTTGGCTGAGCGTGCGGCGGTGTATGAGAAGCGTAAGGAGCGTAATGCTCGTCGGCGTGAGGCGCGTCGTCGTAAGCGTGAGCGGGAGCGCAGCGAGTGACCCAAGTTGCGGCGGAATCCTGGTGCGTCCAAATCCATGAAAAACACGCCCGGGGGCGTTGACTTCCTGGGAGGAAACGTTGGAATCATGCGGGCGGCGGATTGGCTCCGGCGGGTGTAGACGGTGATTGTCATAGATTGTGACTGGGCTCCAGGCGCACACGCCTCCACGGCCACGCGCCCTCGGACCGTGAGCGTCGTCGGCGGTGACGGGGTCCAACGCGACCGCAGACCCGCTTTGGTGTCCGGATTCGGGACAAACGGCGGTGCCGGCCTCAGCCAGCGGAAGCAGAACCGCGTGATTTCAACGATCTCCGCGCAGGCGCACAGGTGTCCAGGAGCCGTTTGTCCCGGTTCAGGACACAAGCTCGCCCCGGAGTGGCTGGAACGCAGCTTGGAAAGCGTTGCGGACGATCGTGACGCGTGCAACCCCGCTCGGGGCTGCGGTGCGTTGTCCTTCGCGGTAGTGTCGTTTTGGTAAACGCCGATGCCAGTTTGACCCGAGCAGAGTAGAGGCAGGAACTCATGACCGAGTGGTCCTTCGAAGCACAGATGCAGGCCGTCGAGACGCTGTCCGACGCCTGCGCACGCTGGATGCGCTCCGCCCACGTGGAGGAGATGTCAATCGAGGTGCAGGCCGTAGGCGCCCGCGCCGGCGTGCGCAGCCGCGCACTCCGCTCCTCCGGGCTGATGCGGCGCGGCGGCTGGGAGGACAACGTCGTGCCCAGGGAGGTAGTAGAACCCGCCGTCAAGGTGCGCATCGCCATGGCCCGGCCGGGCGGCGGCGCCTGGACCAGGGGCGTATTCACCATGAACAAGCAGGACTATCAGCTCGTCTCCGACTTCGACTACGACCACGAACCCGTCCTCAACCCGCCCTACACTCCCGAGGACGTAGCCCAAGAGCTTCAGCTCTTCCCCCGCGACCCCAAAGCGACCCCGGACTGGATGAAGCAGAACCAGTGAGCAGCCCCTACCCCGAGTACCCGCGTTCTCCACAGTACCCCCAGCAGCAGGCCTCGCTGCCGCCAACACAGGCCCAGCCCACACCCGGCGGCCCATACCCGGCATATCAGGCGCCGCACCCGATCCCGCCCGGGACGCCGCAGCAGGTGCCGTACCCTCCCCACGGTCAGCCGTACTACCCGCAGGCACGACTCCAGCCGACCGACGCGTATGCGTGGTGCATCGGGCTGCTTGTGTTCGTTCTGATTCCTGGTCTGGGTTCCGTTGTGGCGTCCATCGCTATGATCGCTGTCGGCTTGCGTTGTAGGAGGCGGCCCGAGCCCATGCGCACCAACGGCACCGCCGCCGCCAGCTGGGGAATCAACTACCTACTCGCCACGATTGTTTTTCCAGGCATTCCGCTGCTGACGGTGTTTGGCGTATTGCCCGCTGACTCGTTGCCCGGTGGCACGGATGATTTTTTCCCATGGGGCGCGTTGGGGATGGCCTGGCTGCTCATCTCCCTGTTCCACGTGATCATCTGCATCGCCTTCTGCGTGCGGGCCTCACGCGGCAAGGTCGTCCCCTTCCGCGGCATCCCCTTCATCAAGTAGCCGGGCACCCCAACCGCGCACCCACGGGGCACTGCGCCACTACGCCTTGCAAACACGAAGAGCCCGTAAAGCGGCGCTTCCGGCTTGAGGGTGCGTCGGTGTTGGGCGCTGTCTAGCTGGTGGGTTGCCGGTGGGTGGTGTGCATGCAGGCGGCCTTCCAGGTGGGCGGAATGTCCGAAATCGGCACAAAGGCCGCCGGTGACCGCTGGGGCAGTTTCTGATACCGCATGATTCCAACGTTCTGCCTGCGGCTGCCCGCGACGTCGGAGTCGTTTGTGCCGATTCCGGACACTTCGGGCCACCACTAACGCCACTTGGCGCCAACGACAGGCCACCCAGACAGCTCCCCATCCCGAAATCAGGCCAATACCAGAATCGTCATCGCCAACATCACCGCCCCCTACCCCACACACCCGAGGTCCCCCCCCCAACACCACGCCCCCAAAACCCGAAGAGCCCATAAAGCTCACTCGCCGGGCGGCGTGAAATGTCCGACCTGAGCCAAGCGGGGCTTGCGGCCGCGACGCACCCACCAGCCGCGCCCGGCCCGCAGATGCTCCGCCCGCACCCCGCCGATCAGCACGCCCTCGCCACGGTCACCGTCCATGATCAGGCCGGTCGCCCCCGTATCCCGCAACGCCTGCAACAACTGGTCGTACAGGGCCCGCGAAGCCCCCGCCACCGGCCGTGCCAGCACCACATTCAGACGCAGATCCCGCGCCGATGACAAGAACGGGATGATCGGCCCCAGAGGCCCAGTGCCGCCCGAGGACAGA
>NZ_JAUMUL010000023.1 GCF_030530635.1 Actinomyces sp. | reverse complement strand
TCGTGGGTCTCCTTCGTGAATCTTTGGACGGATGAACAACGGGCTCCCACGATGCCCCCCTACCAGAGGAAACCACCGCGGGAATTGCCACCACACTACGAGACCCACCCGCCAGGCGGGTTCTGCCCGCAAAGGCGACATCAACCGCGCCAAGTACATAGGACAGGAGCGCACTTCATGACCTCGCCCGACAACGCCAACTCTCCCGCACCGCGCGGCTCTATGCGGCGCATCGACTGGGAGACCTTTCGTCGCGTCGCAGCCGACGCCGGCACTACCCTGCCGATCGAACAGACGGCGGTCTGGGACGCCTTCGATGCCGCTATGGAGGATCGCGAGCCGTGGGGCCGCCTGGTTTATGAGAGTGCCGCCGGTACACCGCGCGCCCTGATCGCCCTGACACGCACGACAGTGCGCGGATTCCCCTACCTGTGGGCGCGTCATGCCCCGGTATGGCTCGGCGCTGCCCCGACCCCCGCCGAAGAGGCCGAGTTGCGCGAGTTGGTAGTCGAGGGAGTGCGTTTCCACGACCCCGCCGTCGTATTCGTCCGCCTACACTTCAACCACCCGGCTCCGCAGCTGCACGAGTTACTGCAGACCATGGCGTATGACCGGACCGTGATTCTTAACGTGGACCGTGAGGACGACGAGGCCTTCCTAGCCTCCTTCAAGCCGCGCGGACGTCGCGACGTGCGCAAGGCGCTGCGCAATGTTGAACTGACCTATCACGACGAGACCGATCATGCCGAGGAAGTCTTCGCAGAACTGTACGCAATCCTCATCGAGACCGGAGAACGTGACGGCTTCCACGCCGCACCGGAGGAGACCTACCGGACAATGCTGCGCACTCTCGGCCCGGAGCACTGCCGACTGTATGTGGCTCGTCGTGCCGGTGGCGAGGCGCTGGCCTGGAGCATAGACACCGTGTGGGGCGACGGTGCCGGCCGCTACTATGCCGCCTCAACCGCTGAGGGGCGCCGCGTGCGGGCCGCCGATGCACTGCTGTACAAGGAGGGCTGCTGGCTACGTGAACGCGGTGTGCGCACCTGGGACCTGATGGGATCCGGCTCCGAACGCACCCCCGAACTCAGCGGCGTCGGCTCCTTCAAGGCCAAGTTCACCCCGGACGGCGCGGTGGATATCGCCGGTCCCTGGGATGTGCCCGTGCGACCCCACGTCTACCGTGCCCTGGTGCGTGCCCTCGAACTCAAACACCGGGTGGAGACCCGTTCCGCCTCCTTACGCCAGCGCCTCGGCTCACTGCATCGCGGTCAGGACGACGACCCTGGGACCGCCGCCGACGGGGGGCACGCAGCAGTAGCTGCTCTCGCCCCCGAAGGGCGGCGTCCTTCACAGGCTTAGGTCGCGCGGGCGGGCTAGGACGGCGACCGACTCGTCCCCGACGACCTCGGCTAGAAGCCGGGTGCCGCCGTCGATTCCGGCGCCGGTGAGAACGTTGGTCCAAGTACCCTGCGGCAGCACGATCGTGTGGCCGGCCCAGCCGCCGAGCCGCTCGAGGCGGCGACCAAGGCGTCGCACTACCACGGCCACATCCGGTTCGCCGTCACACAGACGGGCGTAGGCGAAGGCACAGGCCGTGGTGGTCGGTAGCGGTTGGTAACCGGAGCGGTCGCCCACGAAGGTGTCGGGACGCTCGGCGCGCAGGCGACACAACCGAGAAGTCAGAGCGAGCTTCGCCTCGTCCAAGGTCATCTTGGTGTCGGAAGGCATCTGGGACACCCGTCCCAGGGCGGCACGCAGTCCGGAAACGCCGGTGTAGGCGACCGGGCGGCGGTTGTCCGGATCCACCAGCGATGTGCGCGTCACCTCGCTGCCCTGATAGACGTCGGCGACTCCGAGCCAGGTCAGCGTCATAGCCTTCTTCGCCAGAATCGTGTCCGTCACGGCGCGGGAGGTCAGCGCGGCGAACTCGTTGAGTTCCTCGGCCACGTCTGCGCGCGCCAACAGGCTGGACGCGTAATCGGCCAGTTGGCTCTCGCGCTCGGTGTCCGGGTCCGTCCAGGTGGTCCACGACTTCTGTTCCCGGGACGCCTTGATGAGATAGGCGGCGAGTCGTGCGCTGTCGAGCGGGTCGCCTGAGGCAGGTGCCCAGGCGCCCCACAGGGTCTGCCACAACAGGTTCTCGGTGACTCCATCCAGGTCGGCGGGGCGCACGTCGGCGGTCAGGTCGCGCAGCCGATGGACGAGCTCCACCCACTCGGCGCTGTAGGAGGCGAGCACGTCGATGCGGGCCCGTACGTCCTCACTACGCTTGGTGTCGTGGGTGGTGGAGGTGACCATGGTGGCGGGCCAGCTGTGCTGGACGCGCTGAGCCCAGGCGTGCGCCTCGTCAGCCGGCAAAGCGAAGCCTCCGGGGTCGCCGCCCACCTCGGTCAGGCTGGTCAGGTGCGTCCACCGGTAGAAGGTGGTGTCCTCCACGCCCTTGGCCGTCACCGCGCCGCACACCTGCTGGAAGCGAGTGATGATCTCGGCCCGCTCAGGTGAGTCGGAGGGTTCACCGGCGCCGACCTGCTCGCCCAGAAGAATCGCCACGACCAGGTCGAGTGTGGGGTACTGGTCGGCGGTGAGCCGTTCGCGCGCCTGCTGGGCGGTGGCCCGTAGCACCGCGGCCTGTTCAGCTTCCGCCTTCTGCCCCGGCAGCATGTATGCCCGGTAGCGGTCGGCGGCTACCAATAGCTCAACGACGCAGGCGCGCAGGTCCCGGAAAGTGTGATCGGACAGATACAGGTCCCGGGAGGTGATCGCGTGCAGCAGCTCCACCAGCCGGTTCACCTCCGCGGCCAGCGAGCCGGCGATGATCTCCCGCTTGGCGTCACCACAGACACGGTCATAGTCAATGGGAACGTTGCCGGTTAGTTCCCGCATCAACGAGCCGAGGGTGCGTGCACCGGCCGGATCGACCTGCAGCTGGTCGATCCGCCAAGAGGCGTCATAACCGGTGGTGCCGGCCGCATGCCACGAGGTCGGTAGTAGCTCGTCGGGGGCGAGAATCTTCTCGGCCGCGATCCAAGCCCCACCGGTGGCGTGCGATAGGCGTGCGAAATAACCCTCGGGGTCGGCGAGCCCGTCTGGGTGGTCCACGCGCAGCGCGTCAATAGTGCCGGACTCGAGCAGTTCAAGTATGAGTGCGTGGGAGCCGGCGAACACCTCCGGATCCTCCACCCGCACGGCCGCCAGCGTGGCGATGTCGAAGAAGCGCCGGTAGTTGAGCTCCTCGTCGCCGACCCGCCAGTAGGCGAGTCGGTAATGCTGCCGCTGCAGCAGTTCGGGCAACGTAAGGCTCTGCGTGCCCGCGGCCAGTGGAAAGACATGGTCGTAGTAGCGAAGCACCCACTGCTCGCCCCGTTCCGACTCGGTGGGAACGAGCATGCGCTCCACGGTGAACTCGCCGTCGGTCAGCGCCTGTCCGATGCGCTTACCGAGCACCGGCATCAGCAGCCTCTCGCCACGGGGCGCGTCGAACCAGTTCGCGTATGGTGAATCCGTCCCGTTGCGCAAGACGGACCAGAGCGGCGGGTTGTGCCACAGTGGAGTCGGCACTGACATGTGGTTGGGCACGATGTCCAACACGATGCCCATGCCCGCTGCGTGAGCATCCCGAGCCAGGCTCTCCAAGCCGTCCCTGCCGCCCATAACGCTACTGATGCGGGTGTGGTCGACGACGTCGTAGCCGTGGGTCGAGCCCGGGCTCGCCTCCAGGACGGGCGACAGGTACAGGTCGGTTACTCCCAGTTCACGCAGGTAGGGCAGTTGGGCACGGGCGTCGTCGAAGGTGAAGGATGCTCCCAGCTGCAGCCGATAGGTGGTGATCGGCAGGTGTCGCCCCGCTCTGGGTAGGTGCGTGTTCGGAGAGTGCATGGGGGCAGTGAAGTCTCGGTTCCGTTCGGCGTTGTTCATGCAACTCCTCCCTGCGGCTGTTCGGTCCCCGGGTGCGCGAGCGGGGGCGTGGATGGGGTCGGGCCCGGTTCAGGGACCGGGGGGACGGCGTCCTCGGACAGCGCGGAGTGGTTGCCGCGGTCGGGACCGGGCCGGTCGGGCTCGGGAATCGAAATGAGGAACAGCATGGAGTGGGCCTCGACGGTCACGTCCTGTCCGGCCTCCCGCTCCTCGCCGTATCCGGTCGCGACCTGCTCGGGACGTGGGGAGGCAGTCGGGGCGGTGTCGAGCACGGTGCGCCAACGGGGGGAGTGGTCTGGACCGGGCAGGGTGAAGACGATGTCCTCTCCTGAGGCATTGAACAGAGCGAGGAATGAGTCGTCGGTGATGCGCTGACCGCGTTCGTCCGGTTCATGAATTGCGTCACCGTTCAGAAAGACCGTCATGGCGCGGGCATACCAGGTGTCCCAGTCCTCGTCGGTCATACGGCCGCCCGATGGACTGAGCCACTCGATCTCACCGAGCTCGGATTCTCCTCCGTGGCCGGCCTCTCCCGTGAAGAAGCGGCGCCGACGCAGCACCGGATGCTCCTTGCGCATGCGGATCATGTTGCGGGTGAACCTCAACAGGTCCTCCTGCTCCTCGGTCAGGTCCCAGTTGACCCAGGTGGTCGCGTTGTCCTGGCAGTAGCCGTTGTTGTTGCCGCCCTGGGTGCGTCCCATCTCGTCCCCGTGGCAGAGCATGGGCACGCCCTGGCTGAACATCAAGGTGGCGATGAAGTTGCGCACCTGTCGGCCCCGCAACGTGAGCACCCCCGGATCGTCAGTGGGCCCCTCGGCTCCGCAGTTCCAGGAACGGTTGTCCGAGGCGCCGTCGGCGTTGTTCTCCCCGTTGGGCTCGTTGTGCTTCTCGTTGTAGGAGACCAGGTCGCTCAAGGTGAAGCCGTCATGCGCCGTGACGAAATTGATGGAGGACACCGGGGTGCGGCCCGAACGCTGGTACAGGTCCGAGGAGCCGGTGATACGGGCGGCGAACTCTCCCAGGGTGGACGGCTCGCCCCGCCAGAAGTCGCGTACTGTGTCCCGATACTTGCCGTTCCACTCGCTCCACAGGGCAGGGAACTCGCCGACGTTGTAGCCGCCCTCACCCACATCCCACGGCTCAGCAATGAGCTTGACCTGGGACAGGATCGGATCCTGGTGGATGATCTCGAAGAAGGCGGAGAGCTTGTCGACCTCGTGGAACTGGCGCGCCAGCGTGGAGGCCAGGTCGAAACGGAAGCCGTCCACATGCATCTCTGTGACCCAGTAGCGCAGCGAGTCCATGATCAGTTGCAGCACTGCCGGGGATCGCATGAGCAGTGAGTTGCCGGTGCCCGTGGTATCGAAGTAATGGGCCTGGTCTCCATCCACCAGCCGGTAGTAGGCGGCGTTATCAATTCCCCGGAAGGACAGGGTCGGGCCGAGATGGTTGCCCTCGGCGGTGTGGTTGTACACCACGTCCAGAAGAACCTCGATGTCGGCCTCGTGGAGGGCCTTGACCATAGCCTTGAACTCTTGCACCTGCTGGCCGTCGGTGCCGTGCGCCGCGTAGCCGTTGTGCGGAGCGAAGTAGCCGATGGTGTTGTATCCCCAATAATTCGATAGCCCCTTGTCCTGCAGGAAGGCGTCGTTTACGAACTGATGCACGGGCATCAGCTCGATCGCGGTGATGCCCAGCTTGCTGAGATGGTCGATGACGGCGGGTTCGGCCAGGCCCGCGTAGGTGCCGCGCAGGTGCTCCGGGATGCGTTGATTGAGTTCGGTCAGGCCCTTGACGTGAGCCTCATAGATGATCGTGTTGTGGTATTCGTGCCCCGGTGGCCGGTCCCTTCCCCAGTCGAAGTAGGGGGAGACCACCACCGAGCGCATGGTGACGGATGCGGAATCCTCCTGGTTGCGCGCCGCCGGGTCGTTGAAGTCGTAGGAGTACAACGCCGGCGAACCGGTCACCTGACCGGAGATGGCCTTGGCATAGGGATCCAGCAGCAGTTTGGACGGGTCGCAGCGGTGCCCCCTCGCCGGATCGTAGGGGCCGTGCACGCGGTAGCCGTAATGCTGCCCGGGCTGTACCGACGGCAGGTATGCGTGCCATACATCCGCGTCTTCCTCGGTCAAACGGATGCGGGTCTCCCGGCCGGCGTCGTCGAACAGGCACAGGTCAACGGCCTCGGCAGCCGAAGAGTACAGGGCGAAGTTGGTACCGGAGCCATCGTAGTTGGCGCCCAACGGGTACGGCCGCCCCGGCCAGACCGACTGGCCGGGGCGCTCCTGCTCCTCCACGAGCGGCGCTCCCGGTGACTGGGCACTGGCTGTTGGTGCGGGCTGCGCGGATTGCTCCGATGATTCGCCGGAGGCGATTGCGGGACTGTGCATGGGCCCAACTGTGCCACGGATTGATGCCGCCGCGCGGGATGCCGCCGCGGCGATCTCGGGGGTGGGGGTGACCGGGGGTGGTCTCCACGGGGTCTAGACGGCTGTGAGGCAGGTGAGTCCCGCCCTGTGGTGGATTTGTCAGCGTCCGGGCCGCTCTGCTAACTTCTGTTCCGTGCCTCCTGCGGGAGGCCGGACATGCGGATGTGGCTCAGTTGGTAGAGCATCACCTTGCCAAGGTGAGGGTCGCGGGTTCGAGTCCCGTCATCCGCTCGGGCGATTGGCGCAGCGGGAGCGCGCTTCCCTGACACGGAAGAGGTCACTGGTTCGATCCCAGTATCGCCCACGGGTGTGGCCTCGGACCGGTCTGGTTCGGGGCCTTCCTCGTTGACACGCCCCGATACCGGGTACACCAGCAGGAGGTTGTTTTGACCGACGCGCAGCTCTACCCACGCAACCGACCAGAACTGCTGCCGGTCGTGATCGGTGGAGACATCGGTGCCTACGCCCTGGCTCGCCAGCTTCATGAGGCCACCGGCCAGCGGGTGAAGCTCATCTCGACCCAGCCGATTCAGGCCATCGTGTTGTCCACGTACATCGACGTGATCCCTCAGGCGCTCGAGAGTACGGCCCTGATCGCCCGTTTGAAGCAACTGGCCGCCGGACGTGCCCCACGTAGCGCCGTTGTCATGGCGAACCAGGACGCGGTGGCCCATACGCTCGCCTCCCATCGGAAGGAGCTCGAGCCGGTCTATGTCGTGCCATTCCCTTCCGTGCAGGCGATGGAACGCCTGAGCAACAAGGTCGGCTTCAGTGCGGCGTGTGAATCTGTGGGACTGCGTACGCCCCGCCAGGTGGTGGTCACCGGGGCCGACTTGGCCTCAGGAGACCCGAAGATCAACATCCCCTTCCCGTTGGTGGGCAAGCCCGCCGTCGGTGCCGACTGGGACGAGGTGAAATTCGAGGGGAAGCGAAAGATCTACTTCCTGGAGGGCCCCGAGCAGTTGCACGCACTGTGGGAGGACTTGCGGCGGGCGGGTTTTACCTCCACCTTCCTGATACAAGAGCGCATTCCGGGCGACGACGACGCCATGCGCTCGGTCACCGCCTACGTCGCCTCCACTGGTGAGACCACCGTGATCGGTTCGGCGAGGGTGCTGCTGGAGGACCATGTCCCGTCACTGATCGGCAACCCTGTGGCCATGATCACCGAGCCCTACCCGGAGCTGTGGGAAGCCACTGAGCGGCTCCTGTCCCAGGTCGACTACCGCGGCTTCGCCAACCTCGACATCAAGATCGACCCCCGAGACGGGCGCGCCGTGTTCTTCGAGGTCAACCCCCGCATCGGCCGGAACTCCTTCTACATGAGCGCCGCGGGTATCAACCCGATGGTGCCCATGATCTCCGACCTGGTGGACGGCCGCCCCGGTCCGCGCCGGGAGGCTCGGCGTGAAGCGCTCTACAGCCTGCTGCCGCACCACCTGTTGCTGCACCAGCTCGACGACCCGGAATTGCGCCGGAGGGTATTGCGGCTGGTGCCGCGTGCCGTCGATCCGCTCCTGGATCCCGCCGAGCGTTCATTGCGTCGCCGCCTGCTGGTCGCCGTCCAGAAGCTCAACCACGACCGCAAGTTCCACCGCTATCACCCCAAACCGTTGCTGCGCCGGCGCCGTTGAGAACCGAGGTCCTGCACCCGAAGGAGTGTGGGGTAATCTTTCTGAGGAGGAGGCGGGGTGATCGATCATCCCCCCGAAGGATGCCGCGCCGATACCTCAGGGCAGTATCATGGTGAAAACACAGTTTTCACTTAGGAGTGTGCTCATATGGCCGTAGTGCCGTCATCCGTCCGCGGCCGCCTGGCCGCCCTCGACGCGCGCCAGATGCGCCTCGCGATCGGGGGCACGCCCGCGCCCCTGGAGCAGTTGGAGCCGTGGGAGGCCTTTGAGCGCAGCCAAGGAAGGCCGTTGTTCGGCCGCTACGCATACGAGGTGGACTCCAAGAAGGTGGCGGTGATCGCCCTGTACCGCTACTCGATGGGGGGATGGACCTTCTTGTGGGCCAAGCACGGGCCGGTATGGCTCGGCGAGCAGACCCCGGACCGCGAGGCCGAGCTGCGTAGGCTGCTTGTACGCGAAGTACTGCGCCGCGACCGGCGTATTGCGTTCATCCGTATGCACGCCCGTTTCTGTGCCCGCGACACCCTGCCGCTAATGAGTTCCATCACCTATGACCGCACCTATGTGATCGACCTGCGCCCCGGTACTCCCGAGGCCATTCGGGCGGCAATGCCCAAGGACGGGCGCCGTGGCGTGCGACGGGCCGAGCGCGTGGCCCGCGAGGCCGGCTGCACCATCGCCGAGGAGACCGGTCTTGATCGGGAGGAGTTCGAGAGCGTCTACCAAGTGCTTGTCGCCACCGCCGAGCGTGACGGTTTCCGGCCCCACCCCTCCCAGGTCTACTGGGACATGCTCACCACGCTGGGACCGCAGCACGCGCGGCTGTTCGTGCTGCGACGTGACGGCGTGCCGCACTGCTGGGACCTGGTGACCGTTTCCGGAAAGGATGCGGCGACCTACTATGGCGCGTCCTCCAATGCGTCACGCAGCTTCCGCGGAGCCGAGGCACTGGACTGGGCGGTGGCGTGCAGCCTCGCCGAGGAGGGACTGCGTAGCCTGGACCTGATGGGGGCCGAGTCCACTCGGGTCCCGGAACTGTACGGCGTGGGCCGCTACAAGCGCCGTTTCGCCCAGCATCCCACTGAGGTCGACGGCGCCTGGGATGTGCCCACTCGTCCGCTGGTGTACCGCGCCCTGGGGATGGCACGGCGTACGCGTCACCTGGTGCGCAAGCGGCTCGGTCGCTGACACTGAGGGCGCCGTTATGCGCGGTGGCGTTACCACTGCCGCGCGTGACGGCGGCGCTACTCGGTATGATCCGGTGCGGGCGAGCACCAGTACAGCTCGCCGCGAGCTGATCAATTGATCAAATAAGGAGCCTCCGTGTCCGACCAGTCCACCATCGACATCATCCTCGACGGCGTCAGCAGCAGCCTTGAGGAGGGCACCACGGGCGCCGACCTGTTCGCCGGGCGGATCAAGGCCGATGGTGTTGTGGCCATGCGGGTCGACGGCGATCTCTGGGACCTGGATCGGGTGCTCCCTGCGGGCGCCGTCGTCGAGCCCATCACCGTCGACAGTGAGGACGGCTTGAATATTCTGCGGCACTCCGCCACCCACGTCATGGCGCAGGCCGTCCAGGAGCTCTTTCCCGATGTCGACCTCGGCATCGGTCCCTTCATCACCGACGGCTTCTACTACGACTTCGGGGGCATCGACGCCGTCACCCCCGAGCTGCTGCGTGAGATCGAGAAGCGCATGAAGCGCATCGTCAAGGAGAACCAGACCTTCCGGCGGCGCGACATCACCGAGGCCGAAGGGCGTGTGGAACTGTCCGACCAGCCCTACAAGCTGGAGTTGATCAGCACCAAGGGCGCCGGCGCTGAGGCCGCCTCCGTGGAGGTCGGTGCAGGCGGCCTGACCATGTATGACAACGTCCGCCGCGACGGCACCGTAGCCTGGAAGGACCTGTGCCGCGGTCCGCACCTGCCCTCTACGAGATTCATCGGCAATGGTTTTGCGTTGACCCGCTCCTCGGCCGCGTACTGGAAGGGCGACCAGAACGGCGATTCTCTCCAGCGCATCTACGGCACCGCCTGGGCCACCAAGGAGGACCTGAAGGCCTACCAGACCCGCATGGCCGAGGCCGCCCGCCGAGACCACCGCCGAGTCGGCGCTGAACTGGACCTGTTCTCTTTCCCCGAGGAGATCGGCCCCGGGCTGGTCGTCTTCCACCCCAAGGGAGGCATCCTGCGCCACGAGATCGAGCAGTACGTTATCGATCGCCACATCGAGGCCGGCTACGACCTGGTCCACACCCCGGAGATCTCCAAAGGTGGCCTGTTCCACACCTCCGGCCACTTGCCCTACTACGCGGACACCATGTTCCCGCCTATGCTCGCCGACGAGGAACTCGACGCCGCCGGCAATGTCACCAAGGCCGGCCAGGAGTACTACCTCAAGGCCATGAACTGCCCCATGCACAACCTGATCTTCCGCTCCCGCGGACGCTCCTACCGGGAGCTGCCGCTGAAGTTCTTCGAGATGGGCCGCGACTACCGCTACGAGAAGAGCGGCGTGGTGCACGGACTGACCCGTATGCGCGGCTTCACCCAGGACGACTCCCACACCTACTGCACCCCCGAGCAGGCGGGGGAGGAGATCCGTCGGCAGATCGAATTCTTCCTGTCCATCCTCAAGGCCTTCGGCCTGGACGACTTCTACCTGGAACTGTCCACCCGCGACGAGGACGGCGCCAAGAAGGACAAGTTCATCGGCTCCGACGCCGACTGGGAGTCCGCCACCCGCACCCTTGAAGAGGTGTGCACCTCCACCGGGCTGGAACTGGTGCCCGATCCGGGCGGTGCCGCCTTCTACGGCCCCAAGGTATCCGTGCAGGTCAAGGACGCCATCGGCCGCACCTGGCAGATGTCCACCATCCAGTACGACTTCAACCAGCCCGAGCGCTTCGACCTGGAGTACACCGCCGCCGACGGCACCCGCCGCCGCCCCATCATGATCCATGCCGCCAAGCTCGGCAGCGTGGAGCGCTTCATCGGCGTGCTCACCGAGCACTACGCCGGCGCCTTCCCCGCCTGGCTCGCCCCCGTGCAGGTGCGCCTGGTGCCGGTGGCCGAGGCCTTCGACGCCTACGTCGACGAGGTCGCCGCCAAGTTGCGGGCCCGGGGCGTGCGCGTGGAGGTGGACCACTCCGACGACCGCTTCGGCAAGAAGATCCGCAACGCCTCCAAGGAGAAGGTCCCCTTCACGCTGATCGCCGGCGGGGAGGACGCCGACGCCGAGGCCGTCTCCTTCCGTTTCCGCGACGGCGCCCAGACCAACGGCGTGCCGGTGGACCAGGCCGTAGCCCACATCACCCGCGTCATCGCCGAGCGCATCAACGACCCGGCAGGGGAGAGGCTTGCCAATGACTGATCCTGCCGAGTCCGAGTGGCGCGGAACCGATACGGACGCCGTCCGTCCGCTCACGGAACTCCGGGGCCTGGAGGGCATGGTCGTTGACGGCGTACGCATTGAAGTTCCGTTTCAACCCGCCGACACCCCCGACCCCTTCGGGCGACTGTGGACCCCGCATCGCATGGTCTATATCGGCGGGCAGGACAGGCCGACCGACGACTCCGCCGCCCAGTGCCCCTTCTGCGCCGCCCCCGGCCGAGACGACCATGAGGCGTTGATCGTTCATCGCGGCGAGGCCGCCTATGTGCTGATGAACCTGTACCCCTACAACACCGGCCACTTGCTGATCTGCCCCTACCGGCACGTCTCGGACTGGACCGAGGCCACCGCCTCCGAACGCGCCGAGATCGGTGACCTTACCGCCCGCGCCATGGAGGTGGTGCGCGCCGTCTCCAACCCTCACGGCTTCAACCTGGGCATGAACCAGGGGCAGGTGGCGGGTGCCGGAATCGCGGCCCACTTGCATCAGCATGTGGTACCGCGCTGGACCGGGGATGCCAACTTCATGCCGATCATCGGTAAGACCAAGCCGGTGCCCCAGCTACTGGGTGATCAGCGGAACCGGTTGGCCGCAGCTTGGGATATGGCGCCAACCGGCTCGGAAACCGACGGCCCCACCGGTCGAGGTCACTGAGGAGCCCACCATGCTCGGACAACACGGAAGGGGGGTGACGCGGGCCCTGTTCACCGCCCCCGCCAGGGGGCTGGCCCGGATCGGTGTCACCCCCAATATGCTCACTGTCGCCGGCACGGTGGCGACCATAACCGTAGCGGTGCTGACCCTGCCGCAGGGGCGGTTCATCCTCGGTCCCATCCTGCTGGCGGTCGTGCTGATCGGGGACTCCTTCGACGGCATCCTCGCCCGCCTGACCGGCACGAGTTCCGCATTCGGGGCGTTCTTGGACTCCACCATGGACCGCCTGGCCGACGGCGCCGTTTTCGGCTCTTTGGCCGTATGGGCCGCCCTGCACCTCCAAGCCGGGCCGCTGCGCACCTGGACGGTTGCCATCGCCGTAACCACCTTGGTGCTGGCCGCCGCCGTCCCCTACGCGCGTGCCCGCGCCGAATCCGTGGGCGCCACCGCCGCAGTCGGCATTGCCGAGCGCACCGACCGGCTGGTCCTCACCGCCGTCGGGGTCCTCGCCGTCGGCCTGGGTGCGCCCGCATGGGTGCTCACCGCTGCCCTGGCGCTGGTGGCCGTCGGCTCGCTGATCACCGTGATTCAGCGGGTGAGTACCGTCCACCGGCAACTGACCCGGCCGGCCGCGGAGGCGAGCGCATGAGCATCGGCATTGAGGACCTGTACCGCTTCGCCTGGCGGCATGTGCGCAAGCTGCCAGCGCCCGTCGGCTACGGGCTGTCGGTGCTCGGGGCGGATGCGGCCTGGGCCCTGCACCGCCTGCGGGGCGGAGACAAGGGCGTCGGGCAATTGGAGAAGAACCTCGCCCGCTTGCTACCCGACGCCACCGCCCGTCAGCTGCGCCGTGCGTCCCGCGCCGGCATGCGCTCCTACATGCGCTATTTCTATGAGGCCTTCGCTCTGCCTGCGATGAGCCAGGAGCAGATTCATGCTCGCGTGCGCCCGGACATCGATCCTCAGGTCTATGCGGACATCTCCCGCGGCTCTATCGTCCTCGCCCTGCCACATATGGGCAACTGGGACCTCGCCGGCGCCTGGGCCAGCCGGGAGCTCGCCCAAGTGCTCACCGTCGCCGAAAGGCTCGAGCCGGCTGATCTGTTTGAACAGTTCGTTGACTTCCGCCAGGGTTTGGGCATGAAGGTGATCGGCCAGGGCCGCGGTGAGAGGGTGTTCGACCGGCTCCTGCGCACGGCCCGCGAGGGACACTACGTGGTCGCCCTGCTCGCGGACCGCGACCTGTCCAGTTCAGGCATCCTCACCGATCTGAACGGTCATCCGGCACGAGTGGCTGCAGGACCGGCCGCCTTGGCGGTCCGGCTCGGAGTGCCCCTCTACAACGCGTCCCTGCATTATGAGCGTCTGGAGGGACGGCGTCGCCGTCGAGCCGGTTCGCCGTGGGGCATAGTACTGACCATCCGTCCCGTCGCCGTGCCCGCGGGCCTGGAGGGACGCGAGCAGACGGTCGCCTGGACACGCGCATGGGTGGCCGATCTGTCTCCGCGTCTGGTCGCGCACGCCACCGACTGGCATATGCTGCAGCCGGTCTTCGATGCCGATCTGGACCCGGCACGGCTCGCCCGCCGCCACGCCGCCGAGACCATGGGTTCGGGCGGCGAGGGTGAAACTGGGAGTGGCGCATGAGAATCGGGATCGTCTGCCCCTACTCCTTGGATGCCCACGGGGGCGTGCAGGTACACGTCATGGACCTGGCCCGGGAACTGATGCACCGCGGGCATGAGGTTCGGGTACTGGCTCCCGCATCTCCGGAATTGGAACTGCCCGACTGGGTCGACAGCGCCGGCGATGCCATCGCCATCCCTTACAACGGGTCGGTCGCCCGCCTCAACTTCGGTACCGCGGTGGCTCGCCGCGCCAACCGGTGGCTCGCGGCGGGGGAATTCGATCTGCTGCACATTCACGAGCCCATTACCCCCTCTGTAGGCATGCTTGCCCTCCAGGCCACCACCGGTCCGGTTGTGGGCACCTTCCACGCAGCGATGGACCGCTCGCTGGCTCGGGAACTGCTGTCTCCGGTGGCCGTGCCACTGATGGAGAAGCTGTCCGCCCGTATCGCCGTCTCGGAGGAGGCCCGCCGCACCCTGATCCAATACCACGGCGGTGACGCGGTGGTGATCCCCAACGGCGTCAACGTGGCTCCTTTCGCGCGCGCCCCGAAGGATGATCCGCGTTTCGTCGGCACCATCGACGCACCCACAATCTCCTTCTTAGGCAGACTGGACGAGCCCCGGAAAGGCTTGCAGGTACTGGCTCGCGCCATCCCGACTGTCCTGGCTCATATTCCCGGAGCCCGTTTTCTGATCGCCGGCCGCGGCGACGCCGGTGAGGAACGGGCGGCGTTGGCCCGCTACGGCGATCGGGTGGTCTTCCTCGGTGGCGTCTCCGACTCCGATAAGGCCGCCATGCTCGCCTCGTGTTCCTGCTACGTGGCCCCACAGACCGGTGGGGAGTCTTTTGGCATTGTGCTGGTGGAGGCGATGGCGGCCGGCACCCATGTGGTCGCCTCCGACCTGACCGCCTTCTCCGACGTGCTCGGTGCCGGCGCCTACGGAGCCCTGTTCCGGACCGGCGACGGCGATGATTTGGCCCGGGCCGTCGTTAATACCCTCACCGACGCAGCTGCTGCCGATCTCCGGCGCAAGGCCGCAGCGGCTATTGTGGACCGATACGACTGGTCGGCCGTGACCGATGCTGTTCTGGACGTATACGACATGGCCCTGTCCACCGCCCACACCCGCGTCACCGTCGCACCCGGCTCACGCACCATGGTGGGCCGACTGCGTGACGCCTTTGAGGACTGACCTGAGGAGACCATGCTGCCTAACCCGTCCGCCCATACGTGGCCGCCACTTCCAGTCTCAACACTTGCCCTGTCTGGGGACTCACCGGCATGGTTGGGTACCGCTGTAATCGTCCTCGCTGCGGCGCTCGTGGTACTTGCCGTAGCGTGGTCCCTGTACGCAAAGGCGCTGCGGGTGGACCGCTTGCACCGCCAGGTACTGGGCTCGCGCGCCACTCTCGAGGCGCAACTGGTGCACCGCGCACAGGCGGCCGCCGATTTGGCAGCCTCCGGTCTGCTCGACCCGGCGTCGGCGCTGCTGCTGTCCCGAGCCGCCCACGACGCCCTCGATGCTGATGGACAACTGGTGGACGACGGGCTGGATGTGGACGCCTCGGGTCGGCGAGGTGCTGACAGCGGCGGTCCCCGCAGCCGGGCCCGTATCGAGTCCGACCTGTCTCGTGTGATCCGCACCGTCGTAGGCTTGCAGGCGCGTGCAGCCCTCGGCGCCGAGCCGCTGGGGAGGGAGTTGTTGGCGAGGCTCGACAAGGCCGCCTACCGGCTGGTGTTGGCCCGGCGCTTCCACAATACGCATGTTGCCGAGGCCCAGCGGCAGCGTCGGACGTTGGATGTGCGCGTGTTGCACTTGGCCGGACACGCCCCCCTGCCGCAGACCTTCGACATCGACGATGCCACCACGGCGGAGCCCGACACCGGGAGTACGGAGACCACATCATGACCGGACCGCCCACATTCTCCGGCCCCGGGAGCTCATGGGCACCCCGCCAGGGATACCGCCGCAGTGCATACCCGTCCGCAGGCGTAACCGGGTCCGCCCCGACCCCGACATGGACCCCACAGGCGATGGTGCATCGGCGGCGCGGGGCCGTGATCAGTGTCGCCATGGCCTGCGCTGGGCTGGTCGGGCTGGCGTTGACCTTGTGGATCATCTACGCATCCACCGCCGCAGGGGCATCCGAACTGTTGGTACCGATTTTGTTGGCGCTAGTTCCGCTGACCATCGTGCTGGGGACAGTCCGCTGGATTGATCGCTGGGAACCCGAGCCGCCCGCCGTGCTGGCGACCGCCTTCCTGTGGGGGGCGGGAGTCGCCACCGTGATCTCCCTGTTGGTCAACACCTCCGCATCTCTGCTGGTCCTCGACGCCACCGGCTCGGTGAGTGGGGGGCAGTTCGTCTCCGCGGTCGTCACTGCACCCATCGTTGAGGAGACCACCAAGGGGCTGGGCGTGCTCATTATCTTCCTGGTATGGCGCCGTAACTTCAACGGTGCCGTCGACGGCATCGTCTATGCGGCTGTGGTCGCCGCCGGTTTCGCCTTCGCAGAGAACATTTTGTACTTCGTCCGGTTCTCCGACACGCTGCTGGTCACCTTCTTCGTGCGGGGGATCGCCTCTCCCTTCGCCCACGTCATCTTCACCTGCTGCACCGGGCTGGCGATCGGTGCGAGTGCGCGCATGCGCTCGCCCCTGGCGTGGATGTGGACGACCCCGCTGGGGCTGTCATGCGCGATCGTGCTGCACGCATTCTGGAATGGAATGCTCAACGCCTACCTGTACTTTTACGTGGCGATGCCTTTCTTCCTCGCCGCGATCGGCCTGGTGGCATGGCTGCGGTGGAGCGAGCGCATGACCATGCGGCAGCGGTTGGCCGACTATCAGCGCGCTGGCTGGTTTGCGCCCGCCGAGGTCACCATGATTACAACCGGCGCCGGCCGTGCAGCCGCCCGTCGCTGGGCCAAAAGCCGTGGGCCTGCTGCGGCCCGCGCGATGCGCGAGTTCCTGGCCACCGCCTCCGCGCTGGCGCAGCTGCGGCAGCGTGCGATCGATGGGCATGCGGACGCCGATTTCGCCGTGCAGGAGTCGGCGCTCCTGGACGCCATAGTGAAGAACCGCCATGTCTTCACCCGATGACTCCGCCGCCTCCAGCCCGGCTGTTTCCCCTCTGACTGCGGACGGACGAGATCCGCGGCGTGTGCCGGCCAACTGGACGGAACTGCTCGACCCCCAGGAGTGGCGCCTGAATGCCGCCGGACTGCCTTTCAGGCGGGCCGCCCGTGTCATTGCGCTGCGGCAGATTCCATGCCCGGCCATCCTATTGGTGATCGGGCACGATTTCGGCGATACCTCCCACTCGTGGGCCTTCACTCCGGGCGGAGGCATCATGCCGGAGGAGACTCCGCTAAGTGGGGCCCGCCGGGAGCTGGCGGAGGAGACCGGCATTAGCGTGACAGAAGGGCAGTTGCTTGGTCCGGTGGTAGAGCGGAGGGCCCTGTTCAACTTCAACCGGGTCACCTGTCGTCAGGACGAGCTGTTCTACCTGACGCACCTCGACGCCACCGCGGCGGTCGACCTCTCGGGTTGGACCGCCACGGAGAAGGAGCTGCTGGATTCGCTGCGCTGGTGGGATCTGGACGAGTTGGATGCCGCCGTCGCGGGTGGCATGTCCGTCTACCCTCGTATCCTGCCGGCGCTCGCCCGTCAGCTGCTGGATGGCTGGGACGGCAGGGTTCGTCACGTCGTCGAGTGCTAGCCGATCTTCTCGCGGGGATCTGGTCCCTTCTAGCCTCCTGGCTCTCTCGCTCGCTGCTTCTATGTTGCTTGTCTGATCTCTGGCTGTGACATACAGGGCCTCGCTGGTGCCCTTCCATCCCTTTGAGAGGCTCCCTGGTGTCTTCGTCCTTCTTGGCGGGTCCGGGATCGTCGTCGCGTGATTCGTTGCTCGGGGCCCGTGTGTAGTGGTGGGAGGTGCGGCGGGATCGGGTGAGCGGTAGCGGCCGGTTCGGGCGGCTGTGCCGTTCAGGCTGCGCGTAGGCCGGGAGGAGGCGGCCCGCGTTGGTTCTGGACGCCGTGCCGCAGCGCTGGTGGGTGTGGCGGCTGGCCGGGGTGGTGGGGCGGCCAGTGGCATGGGTGAGCAGGCCGCCCGCGGTGCTCGCTGGGCGTCCCGGCAGGCCGCCGGCCAGGCCCGCTCCGAGTACTGGCTGTGGCGTAACGACCGGGCCGCCTGGCGCAATTACGTCAAGGACCGCAACCGAGCCGTGCGCAACTACCTGGCCGATGAGACCGGTGGGGTAAAGCCCGGTTTGTTCGATCCGCGTGCCGGCAAGCACTACCCCGGCGTGCGCAAGCCCGTGCGCGGGTCCAGTGAGGGCGGGGTGGGCACCTGGGGCAAGGGCAGGAACAGCTCCCCCTCCTGGCGCTCGGCGACCTATGAGGAGCAGGTCACCGGCGTGCGCGTGGACGACTCCTACTACGTGGGCGGCAAGGAGTTCGACGGCTTCAAGGACGGCGTACTCATCGAGGCCAAGGGCGAGGGCCTGGCCAACCTCATGAACAAGCCCTGGGGCAAACACGTTGTCGACGATGCGGTTGACCGGGCCTGGAAACAGGTCGCGGCGGTGCGTGCCACCGGCGCCAACACCCCCACGCACTGGCACATCGCCGAACAAGAACTATACGAACGACTTCTCGAACTCCAGAAAGGTGGAGACTTCCCCTCAACCATCAAGCTCTTCTTCACCCACCCAAATACTACTAAATGCTAATCACAACCAACAATAGGATGCCAGCATGAAAGGAAAGACATCATGAAATGGCGCCTTTCATTCAAGAATCAACGCCCGGGCCTTGACCAGCATATGGATGAGTCGATTGCCAAGGCGTGGGAGTTCATGCAAGCCATCAAGCCATATGACCCCAGCTTCCACCGGTGGCGGGAGACCGCGCACACCAAGGTCCAGGCCGAGGCCAACCCCAACATCGAAACCCTCGACCAACTCCGCCAGGCCCTCTACGCCAGCGCCGACCCGGAACTCCCCGGCGTCATCAGATCCTTCTTCAGCGGCGACATCGACACCGACGGCAGCAGCCTAAGCATCCAGCTGGGCATGCCCAGTCCCGATACCCACTTCATAAGCCTGCACAGAGGCCACGGCCTGGGGGCGCGTATTGACACCGACGAGGACTTCGCCGACTGGCTCATGCACACCGCAGCCCGCATTATCAACCCCACCATCGGCGCGCTGACCCGTGAAGATTACAAGCCCCGCAACATCAACATCGAAGGCCCCGAACCGTACGACTACGTGCCCGGCTGGAAGATGTTCTTCCACCGTGACTCACCCCATTGGGCCCAGGCCCACGCCCTGGCCAGCAAGGCCGTGCCCGTGGCCGAAGGAGCCATCCTCACCTACGGCACCCCCGACACCTACACACAAACCCTCAACCAATGGCCCCACAACACCCGCTAACCCCTGTACCTGCACGAACGGGTGTAGGCAGCCTGTCACCGGGAAGGTTTGGACCGATCCTCTAGACTTGAAGCGGGTATGTTCGCAAGCGCCCTCCCGACCGGTGCCAGGCGGGAGGCACGGAAGACTGCAAGGAGAGCACATGTCGGGTCACTCCAAATGGGCCACCACCAAGCACAAGAA
The DNA here is from genome assembly GCF_030530635.1 of Actinomyces sp. Lineage (GTDB taxonomy): Bacteria > Actinomycetota > Actinomycetes > Actinomycetales > Actinomycetaceae > Actinomyces. The sequence goes on along the minus strand of NZ_JAUMUL010000023.1, from coordinate 25,596 downwards.
GGCGGCCCTCGACGCCAAGCGCGGCAAGCTGTTCGCCCGCCTGATCAAGAACATTGAGGTGGCCGCCCGTACCGGCGGCGGTGACCCGAGCGGCAACCCGACCCTGTACGACGCCATTCAGAAGGCCAAGAAGAACTCCGTCCCAGCCGACAACATCACCCGCGCCGTCAAGCGCGGCAGCGGCGAGGAGGCCGGTGGCGCCGACTGGCAGACCATCATGTATGAGGGCTACGGCCCCGAGGGCGTGGCCTTCCTGGTCGAGTGCTTGACCGACAACCGCAACCGCGCCGCCTCGGATGTGCGCGTCGCCTTCACCCGCACCGGCGGCTCCCTGGCCGACCCCGGCTCAGTCGCCTACAACTTCACGCGCAAGGGCGTGGTGGAGGTCGCCAAGGGCAACGGTATCGACGAGGACACGATCCTCATGGCCGTGCTCGATGCCGGTGCGGAGGAGGTCGTCGAAGGAGCCGAGTCCTTCGAGATCATCTCCGAGCCCGGCGACCTGGTGGCCGTGCGTACAGCGGTCACCGAGGCCGGCATGGACTACGAGTCGGCCGAGTCCCAGTTCGTGGCCGGAACCACTGTGACCGTCGACGTTGACGGTGCCCGCAAGGTCATGCGCCTCATCGATGCCCTGGAGGACCTGGACGATGTTCAGAACGTCTACACCTCCGTTGACATCACCCCCGCGGTTGCGGCCGAGTTGGGTACGGACGACGAATAGTCGGTACCCACTCCGGGAGATCGGCTAATGACCGAGCCGTCACCGCTGGCCACCGAGCGGATCGCCGTCAAGGCCGGAAGGCGCCGCGGCACCGTCGTCGAGCAGCGCGTGCTCGGCATAGACCCGGGCATGACCCGTTGCGGGCTGGGGTGCGTGGACGTAGATCCGCGTCGACGTGCGCGCCTGGTCGAGGTCGGAGTCGTGCATACGCCCGCCTCGGCCAGCCCCGAGTTGCGGCTGCTGACCATCGCCGATGCCCTCGACGACTGGATCGCCAGGCTGGGGCCCACCGCCCTTTCGGTGGAGCGGGTCTTCGCCCAAGACAATCTGCGCTCGGTGATCTCCGTGGCCCAGGTGATCGGTGTGGTCATGGTGGCCGGGGCCCGTGCCGGGCTGGAGGTGGCACAGCACACGCCCAGTGAAGCAAAGGCGGCCGTCACCGGCTCCGGCACCGCCGGCAAGGCGCAGGTACAGGCGATGGTCCAGCGCATACTCGGCCTGGACGCCCCACCGCGTCCAGCGGACGCCGCCGACGCCCTCGCCCAGGCAATCTGCCACGGCTGGCGCGGGGGTGGAACCGGTGTGGACGGCGGTACCGATATGGTCTCCGCCGGCGGCTCCATTCGGGCCAGCGCCCGTACCCCCGCACAACAGGCGTGGGCCGCCGCTCAAGCGCGGGCACGCCGCACCGGCGCCGTCGACCCGCGCCGTCGGGCGCGCTAGAGTCAGCACCATGCTGAACAGGTGTTCGATGCTCGCAACCCAAGGAGCCCCCACCGCATGATCTCCTCACTGCGCGGAACCGTCATTGATGTCTCCCTCGCAGCCGCGACCATTGAAGTCGGCGGCGTGGGCATGAGCTTCCAGGCCACACCCACCACCTTGGCCGGACTGCGCGTCGGCGAGGAGGGCTTCGTCCACACCGAACTGATTGTGCGTGAGGACGCGCTCACCCTGTACGGCTTCGCCGACGCCGACGAGCGTCGCTGCTTCCAAGTGCTGCTTGGCGCCAAGGGGGTGGGGGCCAAGCTCGCCCTGGCAATCCTGGCCGTGCACACGCCCGACGCGCTGCGGCGAGCGGTCGCCGCCGACGACGTCGCCGCCCTCAAGCGCGTGCCCGGACTGGGCCCCAAGGGGGCTCAGCGGGTCATAATCGACGTCGCCGACAAGCTCGGTCCCCCCAGCGGCGCCGGCCCCGTTCCCGAGCCTGCCGCCCCGACTGGCGAGCCCAATCCAGACGTTGTGGCGGCTCTGGTCCAGTTGGGCTGGAACGAGGCCGCCGCCGCCCGCGCGGTCAGTGCGGTAGAGGCCGACCATGCAGACTCAGATCCGCAGGCGCCGTTGTCAGTGCCCGAGTTGCTACGAGCCGCCCTGCGGCGTCTGGGAGGAGGCGCCCGTGGCTGACTACCCCACCCAGCACCATGGTCCGGATGGCGCCGGCCGTATTGTCGGAGGCGGAGCCGACGATGCCGAGCGCGCGGCCGAGGCCGCCCTACGTCCCAAACGGCTGGAGGACTTCGTAGGCCAGCAGGTGGTGCGTGGGCAGTTGTCCGTGGTGCTGCGCGCGGCGCTGGCTCGCGGGGCCGTACCCGACCACGTGCTGCTGTCCGGCCCGCCCGGCCTGGGCAAGACCACCCTGGCCATGATCATTGCCAACGAGGTCGAGGGCTCGCTGCGCATAACCTCCGGACCGGCCATCCAACACGCCGGAGACCTGGCCGCCATCCTGTCCTCCCTGGAGGAGGGCGATGTGCTGTTCATAGACGAGATCCACCGCCTTGCCCGCACCGCCGAGGAGATGCTCTATTTGGCTATGGAGGATTACCGGGTGGATGTAGTGGTCGGCAAGGGACCGGGCGCCACCTCCATCCCGCTGACCCTGCCCCCCTTCACCGTGGTCGGCGCCACCACGCGCGCCGGTCTGCTGCCCGCACCGCTGCGCGACCGCTTCGGATTCACCGGCCACCTCGACTACTACGGGCCGAGTGACCTGACCCGCATCGTCACCCGTTCCGCAGGCCTGCTGGGAGTCAGCATCGAACCGGAGGCCGCCGGTGAGCTGGCCCGCCGCTCCCGCGGCACACCGCGCATTGCTAACCGGCTGCTGCGGCGCGTCCAGGACTGGGCGCAGGTACACGGCACTCCCGGGCAGCTGGACCTGGATGCCGCCCGCGGGGCTTTGAAGGTATTCGAGGTAGATGAGCTCGGCCTCGACCGACTGGACCGTTCCGTGCTCAAAACCCTGTGCACTCGCTTTGCCGGGGTGCCCGTAGGGCTCACCACTCTGGCCGTCAGCGTGGGGGAGGAGCCCGAAACCATCGAGACGGTCGCCGAACCCTACCTGTTCCGCGAAGGGCTGCTGATCCGCACACCGCGGGGACGCATGGCCACTTCCGCCGCCTACACCCATCTGGGCATGCGTCCGCCCGACGACGGCGCCCTGTTCACTTGACTCGAAGCAGGACGCCAATACGGATAAGGGGCGCGTGTCACACCGGCGCACACCGACCGGCCGGGCCGGACCGCGCCACGGTGGCCTAGACTCGCTGACGCCGTCGCCGATGCGACGCAGGTCTTCCTCACGAACGGAGTCACTAGTATGGACCCCATACTTCTCATGCTGATCGTCATGCTGCTGGCCTTCTGGCTCATGTCGAGATTCGCTCGCAGGCAGCAGCAGCGGATGATGGATGAGCAGAAGCGTCGCACCGAGGAGGCGCTGGTGCCCGACACCTGGGTGCGCACTCGCGCCGGCTTCTACGGCAAGGTCGTCGAGGTGGACGGAGACGTGGTTACGTTGGCCACTCCTCTGGGAGACGAGTCGCTCTGGGCGACGAGCGCGATTGTCGGTGCGGAGGAGCCGCCCTTCGCCTCCGTTGACGAAGACATCAATGTGGCGCCGGACGAGGCGGGCGAAGAGGTGGCCGCGGCCGTCTCGGATACTGACGACGTCAGCGAGGCCACCGAACCGGAGGAGCCGGCCGAGCCACAGTCCCAGGCCTGAGATCCTTAGCCGCGCCGGACCCGGCGGGTCGGCGACGCACACCGCACTTCCCGAGCCTTCCCCGAGGAGAGGACCGCTTGTCAACCAACAAACTTAAGCATCCCGGTCGGCGCCTGCTGGTGCTGCTACTGGTCATCGCGCTGGGATACGCCGCCCTGGCGGTCGGTGCCGCCACCGGTCGGACCCAGATGACTCCGGGGCTCGCCCTCGACCTGGAGGGCGGCACCCAGATCATCCTCACCCCCACGACCTCCGACGGTTCGCAGATCACCGACGAGGACCTGAATCAGGCCATTGAGATCATCCGGCAGCGAGTGGATGCCACCGGCGTCTCCGAGGCCCAGATATCCCGACAGGGGGGTAACAACATCGTCGTCTCCCTGCCCGGTACGCCCAGCGAGGAGACACTCGACCTCGTACGCACTTCGGCCGTGCTCTACTTCCGCCCCGTGATCCGGATCCTGCGGGCGGGTGCCGCCGCCTACGCGCAGGCGCAGAACAATTACGTCTCCAGCCGAGCCAGTGCCACCCCCACGGAGGCCGCTCCCCAAGATTCAACGGATGAGAACCCGGACCCCGCTGCCACCGCCGAGGCCGAATCTGGGGGCGACGCGGGGACCGACACTGCAACCGAAGGTCCAGCTGACGCCCTGCCGACGGCGACGGTGACCACAGAAGAGATAGCCACCAGGCTGGCGGACGTCAACGGTGACGGAACCATAAGTGCCGATCCGCTGGAATCCACCAGCGACGACAACTCCTCCGACGCCTGGATCTCCGAGCAGCTCATCTACGACGCGTACATGACCGACTGCACCACCGCCGAGTCGCTGACCGGTGAGGCGCAGGACCCCGATTCCGCGGTCATTTCCTGTGCCCGCGATGGCAGCGGCACGATCTACATACTCGGTCCCGCGGATATAGCCGGCACGAATATCGCGTCGGCGGCCTCCGGTCTGGAGACCACCAGCCAGGGCACCACCACCAATAACTGGGTGGTCAGCCTGGAGTTCGACGAGGAGGGCGCCAAGCAGTTCGCCGACGTGTCCGGGCGGCTGCTCGCCTACCGCGACAGTGCCTCAGCGGCGGCCGACACCAACTCGTCGGCCTCCCAGAAGGCGCAATTCGCCATCGTGCTGGACGGTCTGACCATTATGGCCTCCGGATTCAACCCCGACGTGACCACTCCCATCACCGACGGCAGGGTGCAGATCTCCGGCGGCTTCACCCAGGCGCAGGCCAATACGCTCGCCAACCAGTTGTCCTTCGGCTCTCTGCCGCTGTCATTCACCGTGCAGTCCGAACAACACATCTCGGCGACACTCGGCATTGAGCAGCTGCGCAACGGACTGATTGCCGGCCTGATCGGTTTCGCGCTGATCGTGCTGTACCTGGGCTGGCAGTACCGGGGACTGGGAGTTGTGGCCGTGGCCTCTCTGCTGGTCGCCGCCGCCGGCACTTACCTGGTGATCGCCCTGCTCAGCTGGAGTATCGGCTACCGCCTGTCACTGGCGGGTGTGGCCGGGCTGATCATCGCTATCGGCATTACCATGGACTCCTTCATCGTCTACTTCGAGCGCGTGCGCGACGAGGTCCGCAATGGCCGCTCCCTGGTGGTCGCCGTCGACGAGGGCTGGCGACACGCCCGCCGCACGATCATCGTCTCCGACTCGGTGAACCTGCTGGCGGCAATCGTCCTGTACTTCCTGGCCGTCGGCGGCGTGCAGGGTTTTGCTTTCACGCTGGGGGTGACCACAGTGGTGGACTTGGCGGTCATCATTCTGTTCACCCACCCGATGCTGGTATGGATCCTGCGATTCCGCTTCTTCGGCGAGGGACACCGCCTGTCCGGGCTCGATCCGGAGCATTTGGGTGCCCGTTCGCGCGCGGCTTACCGGGGCGGTCTACTCGCCGGCGCAGCGGCCACGGGGGGCTCGCTGGCACGGCGCCGGGCTGAGGCCCGCCGCGCACAGGAGCGGACCGACGACTCCGATGACTCCGACGCTTCCGAAAACAGCATCGAGTCCAGCAGCGAAAAGGAGGACGAGCAGGCATGAAGTCTCTCGCCCGGCTCGGTAACGAGCTCTACTCGGGGAAGACCTCATTCCCCTTCGTCGGCCGGCGCCGCCTGTGGTACGCGATAGCGGGCGCCGTAGTGGTTGCATCCATTGTTCTGATCGCCACGGTCGGGCTGACACCCGGCATCGATTTCCGAGGTGGATCGGAGATCACCGTCAGCGCCCTGACGGACCCCGACGTCGGTCCCGCCAATCGCGTCCTGGCCGAGGAGGGGCTCTCCTCAGGGGCCTCGGTTACGACCATGGGCTCATCCTCGGTGCGTGTGCAGACCAACGAGTTGAGCAATGATCAGCTCAATACTCTGTCCTCCGCCCTGACCCAGGCCTATGGCGTCACCGACGCCGATGTCTCCGCCACCACCATCGGCCCGACCTGGTCTTCGGATGTGACGAACAAGGGCATACGGGGCCTGGTGATCTTCTTCGTGCTGGTCGGCGCCCTCATCTGGGTCTACTTCCGCACCTGGAAGATGGCGGTGGCGGCGTTGGCCGCCCTGTGTCATGACATTCTGATCACCGTGGGCGTCTATGCTGCCAGTGGCTTCGAGGTGACTCCCGCGACCATCATCGGTGTGCTGACAATTCTCGGCTACTCCTTGTACGACACCGTCGTCGTGTTCGACAAGGTCCGGGAGAACACCGAGGGCTTCGAGACCCAGACCCGCTCGACCTACGGTGAACTGGCCAATCTGGCCGTGAACCAGTCGCTTATCCGCTCGCTCAACACCTCGGTGGTCGGAGTGCTGCCAGTGGCGTCTTTGCTGGTGGTCGGCGCCCTCATCCTGGGGGCGGGCACACTGCGCGACATTGCCCTTACCCTGTTCATCGGCATGATCGCTGGTACCGTGTCCTCCCTGTTCCTGGCCACCCCGATCCTCGTCGATCTGCGTGGTCGCGAACGCGAGGTGAAGGAGCAGGCCGCCAGAGTTGCCGAGGCGAGGGAACGACGCCTCGCGGAAGCCGGCGATGACCCGGAGGCACTGGCCGCCATTGCCGCCACGCCCGCGGCGGCCCCGGTCACTGCCGGCCGCCATCTCGGAGTCTCCGCACAGCCCAAGAGGAAGAGGAAGCGGTCATGACCACCCCATCAGAGTTGCCCCGTGAACTGACCCGGCTCGTCTTAGACAATCTCCGGGAGATCCCGGACTTCCCGGAGCCGGGAGTGCTGTTCCGAGACATCACCCCACTGCTGTCCAACGGGGAGGCCTTCGCCAACCTGATTGACGGCCTGGCGGCGCACTATCGGGGGCATATCGACGCCGTCGCCGGTCTGGAGTCCCGCGGCTTCATTCTCGCCGCACCACTGGCGGTTCACCTCGGTATCGGCATGGTGATCGTACGTAAGGCCGGCAAGCTCCCCGGCCCGGTTCTCGGGGTCGACTATGACTTGGAGTACGGCACCGCCCGTATGGAACTGCGGCCCGAGACGGTGGAGAAGGGATCGCGTATCCTGGTGATTGATGATGTGCTCGCCACCGGCGGAACGGCGGCGGCCTCTATCAGCCTGTTGGAACAGGCCGGTGCCAAAGTGGAGTCGATCTGTATGCTGCTGGAGCTGGCCGGGCTCGGCGGGCGTGAGAGGCTCGCCGGGCGGAGTATCGACTCCGTCGTGGTGTTCGAATCCTCCTGAGCATGCCCGGCGCGCCTCGTGCTGTGGTCAACCCGGCTATTATCCGGGTATGACGACGGACACGCGTGGTAGCACTGACACGGCCGACGAGACGGTCGTGCCCGGTTCGCGTGTGCGCAGCCGGCTGGCCTGGTTCGGGGCCCGCGGTCATTCCACTCCGCCCGCCATTGAACCGCTCATGCGTGCGCTGCGCGCCAACCATCCTAAGGCGGACACCAGTCTTATCGTGCGCGCCTACCGGGTGGCTGAGAAGGCGCACGCCGGCCAGAAGCGCAAGTCGGGGGAGCCCTACATCACTCATCCGGTGGCGGTGGCGACGATCCTCGCCGAGTTGGGTATGACGCCGCAGACGCTGGCCGCCGCCCTACTGCATGACACGGTCGAGGACACCGACTACACGCTTCAGCGGCTGCGTGCCGACTTCGGTGATGAGATAGCGCTGCTGGTCGACGGTGTCACCAAGCTTGACAAGGTCCAGTACGGTGACGCCGCCCAGGCGGAGACGGTCCGCAAGATGATAGTGGCGATGTCCAAGGACATCCGGGTGCTTCTTATCAAGCTGGGGGACAGGTTGCACAATGCCCGCACCTGGAAGTACGTGCCCGAGCAGACGGCGGCCCGCAAGGCCAAGGAAACCCTGGAGATCTATGCCCCGTTGGCACACCGGTTGGGCATGAACACCATCAAATGGGAATTGGAGGACCGCTCCTTCAAGGCCCTGTACCCCGGTGTGTACACCGAGATCGAGCATCTGGTGGCGGAGCGCGCCCCCGCCCGCGAGGAGTACCTGCGCCAGGTGCGCCTACAAATTGAGGAGGATCTGCGGGTCAACAAGATCAAGGGCATTGTCACCGGCAGGCCCAAGCACTACTACTCGATCTACCAGAAGATGATCGTTAGGGGAAAGGACTTCGACGACATCTACGATCTGGTGGCGGTGCGCGTGATCGTCGACAGTGTCCAGGACTGTTACGCGGTATTGGGGGCGCTGCACTCACGCTGGACCCCGATGTCCGGACGCTTCAAGGACTACATCGCGGTCCCCAAGTTCAACCTCTACCAGTCTTTGCACACCACGGTGATCGGCCCGGGCGGCAAACCGGTGGAGATCCAGATCCGCACCCATGAGATGCACCGAATGGCCGAGTACGGGGTCGCGGCCCACTGGAAGTACAAGGAGAACCCCAATGCCACCGGCCCCAGCCCGCTGGGCGGTGCACCAGGGGAGTCCGAGGCCGCGGAACTGGGATGGCTGCGCCAACTGGTCGATTGGCAGAAGGAGACCCAGGACCCCGCCGAGTTTCTGGACTCCCTGCGCTATGAGATGTCCGGTGGGCAGGTGTACGTGTTCACGCCCAAGGGGGATGTGCTGTCCCTCCCGAGCGGATCCACACCGGTGGACTTCGCCTACGCCGTGCACACAGAAGTAGGCCACCGCACCGTCGGCGCCCGCGTGAACGGGCGGCTGGTGCCGCTGGACACGAAGTTGGAGAACGGTGACACCGTGGAGGTGTTCACCTCCAAGGCCCAGGGCGCCGGGCCGAGCCGTGACTGGCTTAACTTCGTGGGCTCCACACGTGCCCGTAACAAGATCAAGGCCTGGTTCTCCAAGGAGCGTCGTGAGGAGGCCATCGAGGCGGGCAAGGGCGCCATCGCCCGTGCCATGCGCAAGAAGGACCTGCCGATTCAACGACTCATGAGCCACGACTCGCTCACTGCTGTCGCCGAGACGCTCAACAAGCAGGATATCGACGGCCTGTACGCAGCGGTCGGTGAAGGACATGTCTCCGCCCAGCACGTCGTCGACACATTGGTCGCATCCATGGGCGGGGAGGCCGGTGCCGAGGAGACCTTGGCGGAGGGGGTACTGCCGACCCGGGCGGCCCCCACCGGGCAGCGCAGCCGCGCCGGGGGTGACCAGGGCATAGTCGTTGAGGGCATGGATGAGGGTGATGTTTACGTCAAGCTCGCCCGCTGCTGCACACCGATGCCCGGGGATGAGATCATCGGCTTCGTCACACGTGGCTCCGGGCTGTCAGTGCACCGAACGGACTGCCAGAACGTCGAGCAGCTCAGACAGCAGCCCGAACGCATCCTAAAGGTCCGCTGGGCCAAGCACGCGCAGAGCGCCTACTTAGTGCAGTTGGAAGTCGAGGCACTGGACCGGGGCGGCCTGTTGGCTGATATCACCCGCGTCCTGGCGGACAACCATGTCAACCTGATCAGCGCCAACGTGGGGACCTCCCGGGATCGTGTTGTGGTCGGTAGGTTCGTAGTCGAACTGGCGGAGGCGTCTCACCTGGACCACACACTCGCTTCCCTGCGCCGCATCGACGGAGTATTCGAGGCGCGACGCCTGACCTCCTCATCCAGTCGGCATCAGCCGCGACCCCGTAAGGCGCACGGAGGCGAGTAAGTCCCGACGTCACCGTGCGATCGGGGTGCGTACAGGTCATCAATCAGGCGGCGCGCCCGCCTGAGACCCCGCATGCCGCCGCCACGGCGGGCCAGTAGGGCGGCCTCCAACTCCCTCCGGGTCACGCCGGCACGGCGGGCGCGCAGCACCGCGTCGGTCGCGGTGCTCGGCGGCGCGATACGCGCTAGGTCGACAACGGCCCGCGTCAGCCGCAGGCAGGTCACACCGGCAAGGATCACCACATCGTTGGTGTCCGCGGTGCGCAGTAGCTCCGGAGCCGCCGGCGGCTCACCCCCGGTGTGCACCCACAGGGCGGTGCGACCGGAAACGACCCAGCCCTCAGGCAGCTGCGGCGCAAGCGCGGCTGCTCGGCCCGGCGGAGCGCCGAGAGTATCGGCAGGTATCGCCCTTCCCAACACGTCCACCAGCACGCGCTCATCCAGGCCGTGGCAGCGCAGTATGGTGAGTTCCGGCGGCTCGGGCGCCTCCAGTAGCGGCTGCACCGGGCCGGGCAATAGATGGGCCAGCACCGCCCGGGCGGGGACTGCGTGGATCATGGTTCCCGGGGTGTATCCGGGCGGCGACTCCGGCAGTGATGTCCGGGGAGGGTGTGCGACCATGCACTCATCCTCGCCCGCATCCAGGCGGGTCCGCCAGTGCCGGGCCAGAGCCTGTGGATAACCCCGATGCGGCATAGACTCGCCGCACACGGATCGACGACCAGGAAGGATGTGACGATGCCCGGGATAACGACTGCGGATGAAAATGAGGGCACCTGCGGGAGCGATGTTCTTACCGACAGAGCCGCACCGGCGGCCCAGAGGATCGCCGACCTGGCCAAGGTGTCCGGACGCCCCAGCAAGTCGCTACTTGTTGAGGACCCCGAGACGCTGCTGAATGCGCTGCGGGCCGGCCTGCGCTTCAGTTCCGTTTACCTGCTCGACTCGGCTGAACCGCCTCAGGAGGTGCTCGACGAATGCGCCAAGCAGGGTGTCCCCGTCACTGTCATGGCCGCGTCTCTGGCAACTGAGCTGTTCCGCTCTGACAAGCGCCCGGAGGTGTTCGGAGTGGCCCGTGTGCCCGCCCCGGTCGATCCGGCGCAGTTGGTCGCCGGGGATGGCGACCTGCTCATCCTTGACGGGGTGCGCATCGTTGGGAATATCGGAGCGATCGCTCGCAGTGCCTACGCCTTCGGCGCTGCCGGTATCGTGCTGGTGGACTCGGGGCTGGCCTCAGTCGCGGACCGCCGCCTTATCCGGGCAAGCCGAGGATACGTGTTCTCACTGCCGGTCGCGCTGATGGACTGGCCGCAGGTGCACGCCCTAGCGGCCGACTTCGTCCGCTCAGGTGGTCATGTAGCCGCCCTGGACGCAGGTGCCACGGGTTCGCTGGACCGACTGGCCGCCTGGGAGGGGCGGCTCGCCCTCATAGTGGGCGCCGAGACCAGCGGGCTGACGCCCCGGGCCCGTGCTTTGGCTCAGGCGACAGTCAGCATTCCGATGAATCCTGCAGTGGAGTCTCTGAATGTGTCGGTGGCCGCCGGCGTGCTGCTGCATCGCCGTGCGTGGCGCAACCTGAGTGCGGCCGCAAAGTGACCGCATAGGACGACGGGCCGAATACGGCGGAGGCCCCCGGATACCTAGAAAGTGGGGACCCCCGCCGTACTTCAGGACACGCGATATGCGGTTCAGGCGCGCGTGGTGCGTCGTACCTGGTCCAGCCAGGCACGACGAGCGGTCAGTGCGGCCTCGGCCTGTGCCTGTGCCTTGGCGTCGCCGGAGGCCTTGGCGGCGTCCAGTTCGGTCTCAAGTTCGGTGATGGACTCCTCCAGCTGGCTGGCCAATCCCTGTGCGCGTGCCATGGTCTCCGGGTCGGAACGCCGCCACTCGGCCTGCTCGGCCCTCCGCAGCGCATCCTCGACGGCGCGCATACGGGACTCCAGGCGCCTTACGGCGTTGCGGGGCACGCGACCGGCCTCGTCCCACGCCTCCTGAATGGGGCGCAGGGCCTTTCGCGCTGCCTTCGGATCCTTGATCGGCAACAGCGCCTCGGCCTTGGCCGCCAGTTGTTCCTTGACCTTCAGGTTACCGGCGTACTCGGCATCGGCTGCCTGGTCCTTGGCACGACGAGCATCGTAGAAGACCTGCTGGGCGGCGTGGAAGCGCTCCCATAGGGCGTCATCCTCCTTGCGGGAGGCGCGTCCGGCCTTCTTCCACTCGGCCATGAGTTCGCGGTAACGGGCGGAGGTGCCCGCCCAGTCCGTCGAATGCGACAGCTCCTCGGCCCGTTTTATCAAGGCCTCCTTGGCAGCCTTCACCTTGGCCTGTTTGGCGTCCAACTCGCTGAAGTACTGGCGCCGGTGACGGTCGAAGGTGGTGCGGGCGTGGCTGAAGCGCTTCCACAGACCGTCCTCGGAGGGGCGGTCCAGGCGCGGTCCGCGACGCTGGGCCTCCTTCCACTGTTCCAAAAGGGTCCGCAGCTCGGCGCCGGATGCCTTCCACTGGGTACGCGCCGGATCCTGCGCGGCCAGAGCCTCGGCACGCTCCACGATCGCAGTGCGGTCCTTCAGGGCCTGCTCCTTGGCGGCGGCACGCTCTGCCGCGACTGCCTGGCGGCGTTCCAGCGCCACGGACTTCAATGCCGTGAACCGGGCGCGTAGGGCCTCCAGGTCGCCGACGGCGGCCGGTTCCTTGAGGGACTCTTCAAGGTTCTTGATGGTGGAGTCGATTTCGCGGACCGACAGGTGCGGCAGCCGGGCCGCGAACAGGTCGATGTTCGCACTCAAATCGAGGTAGCGGCGCACGTAGTAGGCCATGGCCTCGGCGATCGGTACGCCCGGGAACTGGCCCACTTCGCGCTCCGAGTCGCCCTCCTGCACATAGACCCGGCCTTCGCCGTCCACGCGGCCCCACTTGGCCGCATCCATGGCGGCCTCGGGATCGACCTGAGGCTCTGCCGGCGCGGACGCCTCGCGCGGCGCCTGCGCCGAAGAGGACTGTTCCGACGGCGCGGGTTCGGTGGCCTCTGCGGGCTGTTGGCCGTCCGCACCGGAGGCCGGTTCGGAGGACTGTGCGGTAGATTCCGCGGATTCGGCGTCGGCTGTAGCATCATTCTGTGCGGCCGGGGTGTCGGCCGCTGCCGGTGCCTGGCCCCCGACCTGGTTCTCCGCGGGAGGCTGCTCCTGGGAGTCTGCCTGCTCCGCGGTATCGGTCACGGTGGGCTGGTCGGTTTCGTGGCGTTCCTGCTCGACGGCTTCAGGGTTCGTCGGCGTGGTCTTGGTAGCAGCCTGCCCGGTGGCGGCCGTGGGTTCCACCGGGGTGGTGGCGTCGGCCTGGGGCTGCGTCTGCTCGGTCATTGCGCTCCTTCACGGATCTGACGGGGTGGGGGCGGGCGATTCCGTTCCGCTCCGTTCCGTTCACGTCCGACACGGGGTCGGACGACGACACGCCGCCGGAGGGCGGCAGTTGGGTTAGAGCCTACCCGTCGACCGGGCGGGGCGGAACCGTTGGGGTCGACCGCGAATCGCCTGGGAGCGGACAACCCGCTGGAACTCTGCTCGACTACTATGCCGCCATGCTCATCGAGCGCACCCTCGCAGCTGTATTCGGGGCCAACTGCTACGTCCTGGCCGCCGAGCCGGGCGGCGTTGCTCTGGTCGTTGATCCGGGCGCCGGTGCGGCTCGCGGGGCCATGGCCCTGCTGCGCTCCAACAACCTCTCGCTCGGCGCCGTGCTGCTCACCCACGGTCACGCCGACCACGTCTGGGACGTGCAACGGCTGATTGATGCGGCCGTGACTGAAGGACGTCTTGCTGTTGGCCCGCCCGGGACAGGGGATCCGACGCGCGTCCCGGTCTACATCCCCGGGCCTGACCTGTACCGGCTCGAGGACCCGGCCGCCACGACCGGTATCTCGGTGGACGGCATGTCCTTCGCCGACCTGGCCGGCAGCCAGTGGCTGCGCCCGGTGGATTTGCGTCCCTTCCCACAGGAGGGCTTCACCGCGGCCGTCGAGCTAGTCCCCGGTCTGCCTCTGCGGGCCGTGCCCGCACCCGGGCATTCGGAGGGGTCCACCTTGTTCTTCCTCAACGCTCACTTGGGTGACAACCAGCTGCTGTTCGAAGCGGAGGTCCTGGACGATCCGACTGACATTCCGGCGCGGGACTACCTGGTGGCGCTGGACGGGGACGTGATCTTCAAGGGCAGTGTGGGGCGCACCGATCTGCCTGGTGGGGACCAGTATCAGATGTGGGCGACGCTGCGGCTGCTGGCCAGTGCCGTGGATCCCGATACGGTGCTGCTGCCCGGCCATGGTGCCGCCACGACCATGGCGCATGAGCACCGTGCCAACCCCTACCTGGCCGAGGCCAAGGTGCGCGGCGGCGAGACCGGTGCGTAAGCACCGGTCGGGGCGGGCACGGCGCACAACCCAGGGTGACCGGTGCGTAAGTGCCAGTCCGCCACGCGACGAGATGCTCCTGGGGGACCTGGCCGGCTACTACTTTCGACGCATGAAGGTCCAGCATTGGCCGGCGAGGTTGATCCCGATACACATACGGTCTTGATCCTGCGCATTTGGACTCACTACGAGTGAGCGATGACCGTCCCGGGTAGGCGGCATGACACAATGCGGCCCATGGCTCCAGCACAGGTCCGACAGGCGCAGTCCTCCCTCTCCGGCTTCCCCGAGTGGCTCCCCGCCGCCCGCATCATCGAGCAGGAGTTCATCGACACGCTGCGGCGCACCTTCGAACTGCACGGGTTCAGCGGGATCGAGACGCGTGCCGTGGAGCCGCTGTCCGAGCTGACCCGCAAGGGCGAGACCAGCAAGGAGGTTTATCTGCTGTCTCGCCTGCAGGCGGATCCCGGTGAGGGGGCCGCCGACACCGCTAAGCAGCTCGGGCTCCACTTCGATCTGACGGTACCTTTTGCCCGCTACGTGGTGGACAATGCCGGCACCCTGCACTTCCCGTTCAAGCGTTACCAGATCCAGAAGGTCTGGCGCGGTGAGCGGCCCCAGGAGGGTCGTTTCCGCGAGTTCGTGCAGGCGGACATCGACGTCGTCGGTGATGGCTCCCTGCCCCTGTACCACGACGTCGAGATGCCCCTGATCATGCACGAGGCACTCTCGGCGCTGCCGATCCCGGCCGTGACTATTCACGTATCCAACCGGAAGGTGGCCCAGGGCTTCTACCAGTCTCTCGGAATCGCCGAGGAGCGGCTCCCCGAGGTGCTGCGCGTGGTAGACAAGCTCGACAAGATCGGCGCTGGCCGGATTGCCACGGAGCTGGTCGACGGCGTCGGTGTGACCGAGGCGCAGGCCGAGGCTGCGCTGCGGCTGGCCCGTATCACGGGTACCGACCCCGAGCAGGTGCGTGCCGAGGTTCTGACAGCTCTCGACGGCGCTGCACCTGCCGCGCTGTTGGAGCAGGGGTTGGAGGAGCTGGGGCAGCTGCTGCGTGCCGCGGGCCGACGGCGCCCCGGCGCCATCATCGCCGACCTTAAGATCGCCCGCGGTTTGGACTACTACACCGGCACCGTTTACGAGTCGTTCATGACCGGCCACGAGGATCTGGGCTCGGTGTGCTCCGGTGGCCGTTACGACTCGCTCGCCTCCGACGGCAAGCGCACTTTCCCGGGAGTGGGTATCTCCATCGGGTTGTCGCGGCTGCTCGCCCGGGTGATCGGCGGCGGGATGCTGGAGGTGACGCGCGCAGTGCCCACCGCGGTGTTGGTCGCAGTCACCGATGAGGCGCACCGCGGTGCGTCTGACGCCATTGCCGATGTACTGCGCGCCCGCGGCATCGCCACGGACGTGTCGCCTACAGCGGCTAAGTACGGCAAGCAGATTCGCTTCGCGGATAAGCGCTCCATCCCCTTCGTCTGGTTCCCCGGCGCCGACGGCGAACCCGATTCGGTCAAGGACATACGCTCCGGCGAGCAGGTCTCGGCTAACGCCGGCTCCTGGGTTCCCAAGGACGAGGCCGATCTCGCCCCGCGTCTGCGGACGCCGTCAGCCCACAAGGCGGTGTCGTGATTGCGCGCTGCATGGAGTGATGGCTGCATGGAGTGATGCGTGCCCCTGTGTGACCCTGTGGGATTCCGCGGGATCCCGACTCGGGCACTATCAGGGTCGTTCACCAAGGCCCGCACTCACCGGTCCCGGTGGAATCGTCACGGCGTCCGCAAGGGCGGCGCCGACGCCCTGGTACACATTGATGATGGTGTCGACGCCTCGCTGGTGCATTTCGATCGCCTCGTCGTCAAAACGGGCTACGGCAACTACCTCGCCGGCAAAGTTGTGACGCTCGATCCAGTCGAGCACCTTCAGGTTCGCTCCCGGCTCCGCCATGGCGAGCACCGCGGTACGCGCCTCCCCAGCGCCCAGGCGCAGCCAGAAGTCGGTGTCAGTGGCGTCGCCCTCAATGATATTGATTCCCATCGCGGCCAGACGTTCGACCTTGTCCGCATCTGAATCGACGCCTAGTACGGGAGACGGGGCGTTCTCGTCGCGACGAGGAATCCGGGAGACGAGTCGGCGGTAGGTGCTGCGTCCAACCCTTCCCATGCCGAAGACGACGACCTCAACACCGCTTAAGTCGACCGGGGCCTCGGCGGGGTGCAACGCATCAGCCCGATGGTCGGGCAGCGCATGGGAGATCGCCTGGACGAGGCGCCCGGCTCTTTGGTTCACGACGCTGACCAGTACGAAGGAACCGGCGACGCCGATGGACAGTGCCTGAAGCCATTCGGAGCCGAGTATCCCTTGGCTGACCCCAACACCGGCAACGACGAGCGCGAGCTCGGAGTATGAGCCGACGGCCAGTCCCGTGAGCACGGAACTGCGGTGCCGTAGGCGCATCGTCCACAGTACGGCTGTATAGATAGCCGAGCGCAGCGGTACAAGGGCGAGGAGTGCGAGCCCCATGACGAGCGCGCCTGTCCCCGGCAGGCCGGAGGCACCGACGGATACGAAGAAGGCGACGAGGAAGAGTTCCTGTACGGGGCGGAAGGATTCGGCCAGGTCAAGTGCGCTTGTGTGCTGGGCAAGCAGGGCACCTACAACTAACGAGCCGAGGGTGCCGGGAAGACCGACGATTTCGAAGAGCTCGTAGCCTGGCAGGAGTGCTACGGTGATGCCGAATAGCGTGTACATCTCCCGGTGTGAGATTCGTGTGAGAACCCAGCCGGCCAAGTGCTTCGCGGGCCACAGGAGCACGAGCGTGAGCGCCCAGGGGCTCGGGGCTCGTCCGGAGATGAAGATGAGTAGAACGATAGAGACGGTGTCTTGCAGAATGGAGGTTCCGACGGCGATGCGTCCGTAGTGTGCGGAACCGTCGTCACGTTCCTCAAGGATCTTCATAATCACAATCGTGGACGAGGAGGCCAGGGCGAAGCCGAGTACTAGCGCCGCCCCCCACCCGTCCGTGTGGCCGACGCTCACCCCGACGACGATTACGAGCAAACCGATCACCAGCGCGTTCAGCGCGGTGAGGGCGACCATGGTTATGGCGGCCGTGCCGGAAATGACTCGGCGCGAGAGTGAACGCGGGTGGAGATCCAGGCCGATGGAGAACAACAGCAGCGCTGCTCCCAGATCTCCGACTGTGCTGATCCACTCGAGCTGGGGCAGATCCGTGGCCCCCAGTAGAAACCCCGCGGCGATATATCCCACGAGGGGTGGCAGACGGAGGAGAGCGGCGGCGAAGCCGAGCAGGACGACAGTCAGGAGGTAGGCGGCTGCGGCTGTCATGAATCCTTCCTGTGGTTGCTTAGCGGTCGGCAGTGGGGTGGTTCATCCAGTGGCGGGTTCACTTTCGGTAGTGGCGCCGGTACGGCTGGATACATCCTCGGAATCGAGGGACTCGGCTGCACGGGCCAGGGCCTCACCGGCGCCCTCATAAAGGTTGATCACGGCATCCACGCCCGCGGCGCGCATGGCGACGGCCTCGTCGTCGTAACGGGCTATGGCCAGGATGCGCCCGTCGAAATCGTTACGCCCCAGCCACTCCAGCACATGCACGTTGGCTCCCGGCTCGGACATGGCCAGTACCACCTTTGACACGTGCACGGCCTCCAGCCGCTCCCAGAATTGCCGGTCGGTGGCGTCGGCCTCAATGACGTTGAAGCCCTGCCGCGCCAGTTCCTCCACCTTGGTAGCGTCATTGTCGATACCGAGCACGCCCGCCTCGCCGTCGGCGTACAGGCGGGTGTAGGTCGACCGCCCGGCCCGGCCCATGCCGAAGACGACCGTGCACACGCCGTCGAGCTGCAGCGGCTGCTCATCGGGATGCAGCGAACTGGCCGGACGGCGGGGGAGGAGCTCGGACATCCACTCCACCAGCGCGGCGGGCTTGTGGTTGACGATCGCCGAGACCACAAAGGACAGTGCCAGGGCGAGAGAGATCGCTGCCGGCCAGTCCTCGCCGAGCAGTCCATGGTCGGTGGCGGTGTCGACGACGATCAGAGCGAACTCACTGTATGCCGTCAGCGCCATGCCTGTCAGCACCGAGGTACGGCTACGCATCCCCAGGGCTCGCACCACCGCGGTGTAGATCAGTGAACGCAACGGCAGCAGCACCAGCAGCGCGCCCGCCAGGACGAAGGCGGCGCTGCCGGGGACTCCGCCCAGACCGATGGTGACGAAGAACCCCACCAGCAGCAATTCCTTGATCGTGAACAGCGCTCCGGATAGTTCTTTGGCAGCGGGGTGGGAGGCAAACAGCGCCCCCATGATGAGCGCACCGAGATCGCCGTCGATCCCGGCCAGGTCGAACAGCAGATAGCCGGGCAGCAATGCCATGGACATGCCGAACAGGGCACGCATCTCCCGGTGGTCAATCCGATCCAACACCCCGCCCAGCAGCCGAGATAACGGCCACAGCAGCACCAAGGCGCCCGCCCACGGGCTGGGAAGACTACCCGAGGTCGCAGTCATGTAGACGACCGCGGCGATGTCCTGCAGGACCAGCACGCCGATGGCGATGCGCCCATACAGGGAGTTCGAATCGTCGCGATCCTCCAGGAGCTTGACCACCACCACCGTGGATGAGAAGGAGAGCGCGAAGCCCGCCGAGGCGACGCCGGCCGTAGTCGAAGTCCCCAGCTCCAGGCCAAGTGCGAGTAGGGCCGTCACCAGCCCCGTCCCGAGGACGGTCAGCACCACCATGACGATGACGGCGGTGCCGGCGACCTCCCTGCGGCGCAGCACCCGCAGATCGAGCTTCAGCCCGATGGTGAACAGGAGTACCGCCACCCCGAGGTCGCCGAGCACCTCGACGAATGCCAGATGCGGTAAAGGGGAGGAGCCCAGGATGAAGCCGGCCGCCAGGAACCCGACCAGTGGCGGTAGGCGCATTAGGGTGGCGGCGAAGCCGCACACCACCACCGCCAGCAGGTATATGGCCGGAATCATCTGGTCATCCTCCCCTCAGCGGCCTGGTTAGAGGCTGAAGCATCAGCGTCCGTCGCGGTTACCCCGGAAGCCGCTCTTGTGGCCGCGGCTACCCCAGCGTCCATTCCTGTCGTTGCTGTCACTACGACGGTTGTCGCGATCGAAGCGCCGCTTGAAGCCGCCGCGTTCATAACGTCGCGAACCGCGGTCGTTGTTCCGGCCACCGCGGAATCCTCCGGTACGGCGGCCGCGCTGATCGTCCCAGGAGCCGGAACCCGGTCCCTCGTCCAAACGAATCCGCAGCTCCCGCCCGGCGAAGGTGGCGTGCCGCATGCGCTCCAACTGCTCCTCATCCAGTGGAGTGTGGATTTCCACCAGGGAGAAGGACTGCAGAATGTCGATCTTGCCGATGTCGGAGCCGGAGATCGCGCCTTCATTAGCCAGGGCGCCGACGATCGCCCCCGGCAGCACGCGGTCCCGGTGGCCGACCTCGATCCGGTAGACGGTGCCGCTGCCGTCCTCGTAACGGCGACGACCGCCTCGGGATGCACCGGGCTTGCCGTCGATACGCTCCGCGCGGCGACCGCGGCGCTCGTCCCGGCCACCCTCGAAGGAGGCCGACACGAAGGTGCCGTCCTCATCGAGGTGCTCCTCCCGGTTGCCGCGGCGAGGGCGTTCGCCCTCGTTCCGACGGCGGGGTCCCTCATCACCGACGGCGAGTGCCAGCAGGGTGGCGGCGAGTTCATCGGCACCGATCCCGAGCTCCTCGCTCTTGGCGGACACCAGTCGGTCGTACATTTCCAGGCGGCCGCGTTCACGCCGGGCGGCAGCGCGTTCCAGCAACTTGCCCGCGCGGTGTTCGGATACGTCAGCGGGGGAGGGGAGGGTGATCTCCTCCAGGCGGGTGCCGGTCAGGCGCTCGATCTGACGGAGTTTGCCCTTCTCCTTCGGAGTCAGGAAGGTTACGGCCTCGCCGTGGCGGCCGGCACGCCCGGTACGGCCGATACGGTGCACGTAGGCCTCTGCCTCGCGAGGCACATCGAAGTTGACCACCAGCCCGATGCGGTCCACATCCAAACCGCGGGCGGCGACATCCGTGGCCACCAGCACGTCAAGCGTGCCGGCGCGCAGACGCTCGACCAAGCGCTCGCGCTCGCGCTGCGGCACGTCACCAGAGATGGCGGCGGCCTGAATGCCGCGGCCTGCCAACTCGATCGCGACATCCTCGGCCGTTGACTTGGTGCGGACGAACACCAGGGCGGCCTCGGCGTCCGTCACGGACAGCACCCGTGCGGCCGCCCCAATCTTGTGCCGGAAGGGCACCACCGCGTAGGTCTGGTGGACGGTGTCCACCGTGGATGCCTGTCGGGAGACCTCTACACGAACCGGATCGTCCAGGTGCTGGCGGGCGACCGCCTGAATGGCGGGCGGCATGGTGGCGGAGAACAGGGCGGTGCGGCGAGGGGAGGGCAGGGAGGCCGCAATTGTCTCTACGTCCTCCGCGAATCCCATGCGCAGCATCTCATCGGCCTCGTCCAGGACAAAGAACTTGACCTCCTCGAGTGACAGCGCGCCCTTCTCGATCAGGTCGATGATGCGTCCAGGCGTGCCCACAACCACCTGGGCGCCGTCTTTGAGTGCGCCGATCTGAGGGCCATAAGGAGCGCCTCCGTAAACGGCGACCACGTCGAGGCCGCGAGACCGACTAGCCATGTCGGTGATGGCCTCCGCGCTTTGGAGTGCCAGCTCGCGTGTGGGCGCGAGTACCAGTGCCTGCACTGCCCCGTCGTGGGCGTCGACGGCGTCGAGCAGTGGCAGTCCGAAAGCAGCCGTCTTCCCGGTGCCGGTCTGTGCGATGCCGACCACGTCGCGGCCGGACAGCAGCACCGGGATCGCCTCGCGTTGAATCGGGGTGGGGGTGGTGAAGCCCATGTCCTTGACGGCCTTGAGCAGGTCCGCGGGCAGCCCCAGATCGTCGAAGGTCGTGGCTTCGGGCCTTGCTGGGCCCTGGTCAGCCACATCGGTGAAGGCCTTGGACTCAGCGTCCGGCTCGGGTACTTCGGGGTCGGACTCCGGCAGGTTCAGGTCGACGTCGTCGGCCTCTTCCTCATGCTCCAGGTCCTCGGGGTCCTCCGGGGAGTCCGAAGACGCTGGGGTGGCGAAGTAGTCGGCCGTCTGCGGCGAGTCGGGCTTTGGGGCGTCGGGGGCGGCGTTGTGGGGGGCGGCCACGTCGTCCTCGGTCGCGTCGGTTGAGTCGGCGGAGGTTGAGTCATCGTCCGCGGGCGCCTCTTTCGCGGCGATCGCTTCGGTGGTGCCGGTGATCTCGGCGCTGAACAGGTCGTCTATGCCCAGGGCCGAGCCGAGTGTGGTCTCATCAGGAGTGCCGAAGGGCGCAGAGGCGCCAGTCGGGGTGGCTGTCATCGTCTTTTCCCGTATCTGGTTCCGCTTGGTGGAACCGGTCGCGGAGTGTGGGGGAGACCGGACGGCCGCCGCTCTTGCCGCGCCGCACCCACCACAGTCACCCGGCACCCGGTCAGATTCGACACTTACGGGGGCTCTCGGGCTTCACGCACTTCACTCACTGGGTCACGCTCGATGTCGCACAGGTCTGGCGGCAGAACGAGCCGCGAACGGGGCTCACAGCACGGATCACTCCGAATCCCATGGTACTCGCATGACGTGTCGGCGCCAGAGCCATTGGTCGGGTCGCGCAGCAGATCACACGTGAATCCGATCTCGTTTACTGAGTCAACCTCGTCCACTGAGTCAACTCAGTGCAGACGACCCGTATTGAGATCTTCGAAACGATAGTGAGACCTACGGTGTTGGAGCGGGCGTGGCGACCGCGTGCAGGTTAAAGTATTCCTTGCGATGGCGGGGATTGCGGGCGGTCAGCAAGGCGGTCGGAAAGACCGGCAACGGGGGCTCGGAGCAGGTGAGTCCGCCCACGCTGCCGACATTTCAGTGCCACCCAGGCAATTTCGACGATACCATCGAAAGGCGTCGGAGCCACCGGCGCGCACCCAGGCAATCCTGAGAAGGCTGACAGACGAGTTAAGAATCGATGACCCAATCCCCGCGCCACGCCAAGGCCTCCCGAGCGGCACGCAGACCAGCTCTGCGGGCCGCACTTGTATTGCCTACCGTTGTGGGCATCGTCCTCATCTCCTCCGCAGGTGGGGGCGCCCTTGCGGCGGTCGGTCGCCTGGCGCCCGAGGCGCTTGCGGTTGCCACACCGTCGGCTTCGCACTCGGCAGGGCGTATGGTGGAGATTACGGACGTCGTGACCGTACCGGATCGATCCGATCCGGGCTCTCCGGTTGATACTCCGGTCGATGGTCATGAGGACGCTGGGGCCACGGACGGAGACGAGTCAGGTGCTGCCGGCGCCTCGGAGACCGGTGGCGCGAAGGCCGCCGTCACTCCCGGGCCGGTTGTCGAGACGACCGCGGGGCCCACGGCGTCCGCCGAGCCAACGGCGACTTCCGCCCACACGGCCGTCACGGCACGGACCGAGAACCAGTCGGTTGCCGTGAAGAATCCCGGCGCAACCTATGTGTCCTCCTCCAGTACCGACCGCCCGCTGCTGACGTTCTCCGGGTGGAAGGATGACGCTGGACGACCGCTGGGATCCGACGGAACGGTCAACACCGCCGTGCAGGTGCGAATCGTCGATGAACGGGGCTCCGCGCAGTCGGCCACGATCTACCCCGCCTTCACCAATGGGCGCTCGGAGTACTCGCTGCCACTGTGGCCATTCACGCAGGCGATGTTGCCGCACGTGGGGACCTACACCATCGAGTGGCGGTTGTCGGGAGCTGACAACTGGCAGTTGGTCGACGTCATGACCATGGACGTGCGGTTGCCCGAGGCGACCGCCGGCTCCACGCTGAGTTACTCACAAGGGCTCCTGACCGGAACTGGCTGGGCATTCGATCGCAGCACCAACATCGGCGGCAGCTTCAACGTTCTTCTTAACGTGGCCGACGCCGAGGGGAATGCCAAAGCGGTGGTGGTCAGGGCGCGCTTCGCAGGCACCCGGTTCACGGTAACCGAGGCAGCGTTTGCCGCCGCGGGCGTGAACCTGGTTCGGGGCTCCACCATCTCCGCCACCCCGACTGGCGGTGAGACCGGGGCGGTATCGGTGACGATCTCGGAAGGCAGTGGCGCCCCCGCGCCGTCTACGCAACCAAGCGCTGCACCTTCTTCAACACCGTCGGCGCAGCCGTCCGCTGAACCGGAACCGTCACCGTCCCCTTCGGTCACCTCAGCCGCTCCCGCGACAACGCCGGCGTCCCCTACCCCACCTGGGACCGGCGCCCCTGAACCCACTCCGGCACCGTCGCCCGGAGACGATCCGAGTGATCCGGCGACCGAAGCCCCGCAGACTCCGGAGCCCACCGCCCAGCCAACGGCAACCATCACGCCTACTGAGGCGGTTCCGACCTCCCCCTCGCCCGAGTCGCCGACGGCCGCACCCACATCCGATGGCCAACAGCCTGGGCCCATCCCGACCCCATTTGAAGCCCTCAACGAGGGCGTAGATGTTGACCCGCTGATCGTGCGGGACCCGAGCAACGGTGACTCTCAGCTTACGCAGGCCCCAGCCACGCAGCAGGCCGAGTCTCCGACCCAGCAGGACATCGACTCCACGCAGACTGGGGGTGACGCCGCTGGGCGGCCCGAGCATGCCCCGACGTCACCCGTCAAGGACGCCGGTGAGCTTGGCCCCGACAACGCCGGGTCCCTCTCGGGTACCCGGCAGGGCGCGGTCATCACGTTGATGTTCCCGTCCGCGAAGGTGGCATCTGGAGAGTGGGTCGCCGTATTCGTGTTCCCCGGCGCCACCACCCCCGGCTGGGTTCAGGTCGACTCCGGCAACTCGGTTTCGATTGACATCTCTCCCCTCGAGCCGGGCAGCTACAAGATCGCCGTCGGCGACCGCAATTCGCGGTTGCTCGGATGGGCGCAACTGGAGATCGCACAGGCGGCGAGTTCCGGTGCCGACGCAACGGGCATTACACTGATAACCGGCGATGCGTTGGCGTCCAGCAGTCCGTTGGGTGCCGACGGCTGGAAGCTTGTCGGTGCCGGACTGCTGCTGATACTCGGTGGCGTCTCGTTCTTCGTGCTGGCTCGTCCCACATTGAATGGCTCACACGCGCGAAATCGGCGCCGATAACGTGTATGCTCGTTACAGACGCGTAACGAGAGGAGGAGGCGTGCCACAACCGTCGCGGATTCGAACGCCGCGGAGTGACGGCGATCACATAACTGGCGCAGCAGTGCTGTCGCAACGTGAAGGCGCACTCCTGCGGTGCCTGCTTGCTACGCTGCTCGCGGTGCTCGCCCTCCTGTTCCCCATGGCCGCAGCGCAGGCCGACCAGCTCTTGGGCAACTCGACTACTGGCACGGCCTCCACCGTCAGCCCATCGACGATCGCCGTCGGCGGAACGCTGACTTACACACTGTCGGGCTTTCCGCAGGGAGCCACCGTGGAGATCCTCATCGACGACGGCGACCTGGCTCCCGGTGGTGAGTCCGGCGTGGTCGATAAACTCACCGTAGGTGAAGACGGCACCCACTCCGGCGCGGTCGAACTGCCGTCCTACGTGGCCAAGGGCACTCACTGGCTGCGTTTTCGTGTGACGGCGGGCGAGGACATACCGACCAATACGGTGCGTACCCTGGACTACACGAACAAGAGCCCGTACTTCACCGTCGCAGACGTGACCATTATCGGTGGTGAGTCGCAGGCGAACCCGCCCCGTCCGCATGTGGCCGACAGTGAGACCACTGCAGGATTCGCCCAGCCCTCGCCCGAGGCCAAGGCAACGGCACCTATGGCCGCGGCGGATGGCGGTTCGGGAACCGCCACCTCCGGGAATAGCTGGGCATTTGCCTCACTGCCTGTGGTGGCCACGGTCGTGGTGGCGCTGACAGCGGTGCTGATAGTGCTGAGTGCAATCATGCTGATTGAGCGCCGTCGACTGCTCGCCTATGAGCGCCAGCTCGATTACGCGGCCAGGCGCTGACCAGTCGACTATCGGTTCCGAACCGAGGTGCACGCGCGCTAGCCTCGTGTTGTGGCAGACATCCGTATACACAGCTTGCTACCCACCCCCCTGGCGGAGGACGGCGCACCGAAGCGCTGCACTCCCGCGAGGTACCCACGGCCTCTCCCCGAGTGTTCTGTTTCATCTCAGCACCTTGACTGATGATCCGCTGACGCCAGATTCCCGGCGCTTGGTATTTGAGAGTGTGGCGGTTCGCCGGGTGGTGGTTGGCTTGTGCGGCTCAGTGGCGCGAGTGCCGAGTTCGGTAGAAGTTACGTGCCGAGTTCGGTAGTTG
>NZ_JAUMUL010000022.1 GCF_030530635.1 Actinomyces sp. | reverse complement strand
CCCGGCAGTGATCCTTCCGTGTGTTCACTGCCTCCATCAAACCCGGTGCAGTTCAAGGTTAATGACCCCAGCGCGCCTGATCTTTGAGGGCATGCCAGCAGGAAAGCTCCAGGACAGTAGTGGACGCACTATGACGCGGCCCGAACCAGCCCACGAAGACCCGATCTCGGCACGTAACAACTACCGACCTCGGCACGTCGCCTCACCCGACTACCGCCAGTCAGGCCAACAGCCCCTCAAACACGAAATGCCGAATAGCCCCCATACCCGGCACTCCCCCGCCTGCCCGGCCGGATGGATGCAGGAGGGGACGGGCCCGCGGGATTGGTGTCCTCCCGAGCCCGTCCCCTCGCAGAACCGCCTCAGTTCTTGCGGGCCTCCCAGCGGAAGGTCTTGACAGCAATGGGCACGACGACGACGGCACACGCCGCCAGCACGATGCCATCCACCGCCGTGCTGTGCCGCTGAAACGAGCTGCCCGCAACCCAGTACAGCAGATCTCCGAAGTAGGCGGTCGGCAACATGTCAAGAACCCGAACCGCACCATCGGGCAACAGCATCGGCGGAAGCCCGATTCCCGACAGGAACACGAGGGCCACCCCCACAATAGTGGTCATGGCCTGGGCGGCTTGCGCGGAGTTTATCAGCGATCCGATGATGTAGCCGAGCCCGAGCAATAGCACTGAGGCGGGCACTGCCACCAGCGAGGCCTTCCACAGGGCCGATGCCGGCGTGAGGCCGACCACTACACCAACCCCCGCCGCGGCGATACTCACCGCCAGGGACAGCCCGAATCGCACCAGCAGGTGTGTGCCGATGAACGCTGATCGGGACACGGGCGTGGTTCCCAGAATGCGGAGCGTACCCTGTTCACGGTACTCGGCAATGGGCCCTGCGGTGAGAATCATGCAGGTGAACGCCAATGATAGGCACAGCAGCATTGGGAATTGAATGGTGGCGAGGTCAGTCCCACCCGACTGATTTCCCCCGACGAGCTTGTTAAGTCCCAGGAATCCGGCGAACATGACGAATGGGAAGACCAGCACGAAGTAGAAGGTGGCACGATTGCGGGACAGTTCCCGCCAGTGCGTCAGCAGCAGCTGGCCGGTGTAGTGGAGAGGAGGAGTGGCGGTCATGATCATTCTCCTGCGGGTTCGGGGACGGTCAGCTGGTTTCCGGTGGCGGCGAAGTAGGCGTCCGCCAGCGTGGGCACCTGGATCCTCAGGTCGCGGCATTTGCCCTCGGCGGACAGCACGGCCAGAGCCTCGTCCGTATGCGCCGTCGCCAGGCGGCCGGTGCGATCGGCGTTGACAACCAGTTCGCCGAGCTGCCGGAGGCGGGATGTGTCGGCCTCACCCAGGTCGTGGACGATTTGGAAGTGCACTACCGGTCCGCCCGCATGCCTGCGGATGAGTTCGTCGGGCGATCCGGAACTGACGCATCTGCCGTTGTCGATGATGAAGACCGAGTCGGCCAGGGCGGTTGCCTCCTCCATTGAGTGTGTGGACATGATGATGGTCAGGCCGTGATCGCGCCAGCCGGCCAACACCGACCACAAGTGCTCTCGGGCACGGGGGTCCAGCCCGGTTGAGGGCTCATCAAGGATGAGCAGTTCCGGGTTGGCGACCATGGCCAGGGCCACGTTTAGGCGTTGGCGGGTGCCGCCGGACAGCTTGGTCACTTCACGGTCGGTGTACTTCGCCAGTTCCAGGGAGTCAAGGATCTCCTCCGCCGAGCGCGGGCGCGTATAGAAGGAGGACCACAGCGTCATCAGCTCACCCACACGTAGGTGCTCGAAGACTTTCGCCTCCTGGGGTTGGATCGCGACCCGCGTGCTCAGTTCGCGCCCGGCCGTGGTGGGGTCCAGGCCCAGGGTCCGGACCGTGCCCTGATCGGGCTGCCGCAGTCCGACGATCATCTCCAATGAGGTGGTCTTGCCGGCTCCGTTCGGGCCGAGAAAGGCGTGTATTCGGTGCGAGTCGGCCTGCAGGGTCATGGAGTCGACGGCGTGAATCGTGCCGCCGGGCGTGCTGTAGGACTTGCGTACATCCCGCATTTGAACTGCGGGAGGATTGGTGTTCATCGGTCACCTCTTCTGATCGGATCGGATTTGGACGGTGAGACGAAGGACAGTGCCGCAGGCTGGGATGGCCAGTGGCGTGACAGCCAGGAGTATGAGGAGGTCGGCTCAGGGCTCGTAGGGCCCGAGCCCGTCGGGTCCACAGCGGCTGTCGAGTCTGCGCCGTCGGCGCCCGTGCCGGTGTCATCAAGGGTGGAAGGCGGCGCAACCGCGTCGTCGTCGGGGCAGTTCTCGCCGACGACGCAGACGCCGGGCTGGTCCTCGGTGGGGTAGCCAGGGTCGGGGTCGCAGACGTCCCCGACGCCGTCGCCGTCGTAGTCGGACTGGCTGTAGTTGCTTTCGTCAGGGCAGTTGTCCAGCTCGGGCGGGGTGTTGTCGCCGTCGTCGGTGATCTGCACCTGGGTGGTGTAGACGTCGGTCTGGCCGTCGCCCTGGGTCACGCGCAGGCTGATCTGACCGTCGTAGAGGTCGTTGAAGACGTGATCGATGACCGGTTCGGTGGAGGCCTGCTCGTAGGTGCCGTCGCCGTCCAGATCCCACTCGTAGGTGGTGATGGTCCCGTCACCGGCGTGGGAGCCGCGCGCGTCCAGAGTCAGGGTGCTTCCCTCCTGAGCGACGTACGGGCCCTGAATCCAGGCCACGGGCGCATCCCCGCCGGTTGCGGCGCCGCCACTGACGCTGAAGGCCGCCGGCGCCATGACGGAAGCGGCTGCGGGTTTGACGTTGCTGGGAACACCGACCTGGTTGATGATGAGATTGGCGAGTTGCTCGTGGCCGATGATGTTGGGGTGGTAGAACTCGGCGACGTCCAGGCTGAACGCGGAGGTCGTCTTGCCGTTTGCGCCCAGGCGGCCGCGGGTCTCGAAGAACTCATTCAGCCACCGGTAGTCGTTGCGGGCGTTGGTGGCCGGGTCGGGCTCGTGTCCGTCAAAGGCAGCCACGACGCCGTCGATGTAGGTGACTTTCAGGCCGGGATGGGCGGCATTCCAATTGGCGACCAGGCCGGCTTGCTTGGTCCGGGCGGTCTCGCTGAGCTTGCGCACCCCGGTGCCGGCATCGTAGGAGTATGACCCGAAGAGGTTCTTCAGCACATAGCTGCGAGAGGTGGCCAGGCGCGGGTAGCCAACCAGGATCACCTGCGCCCCGTCGGGCAGCCGCTCGTCGATCTGCTGCAAGATGTTGCGGGTGGAGGCCATCGCATCATCCATCAACGCATTGGCGGCATCGACTTTGGTCTTGCAGGACTTGGCGTCGCGCAGCCCCAGCATGAAGCACTTCGTGACAATGTCGGCGAATCCTACGTCGTTGCCGCCGATTGTCAGCATCACCAGGTCGGTGTCGGTGGGCATGGCGGCCACCTGACCCGATCGCCCGAGCAGATCATCGGTGACCGCCCCGCTGTGAGCCAGATTCGTCAACGTGGCAGAGACATTCTGCGCGTTGACCCACTCCACATAGCGGTGCGCCCAATTATTGCGGCTGCGATATGCCCCTCTGTCTTCCCCGTAGTAGTCACCGGCACCATTTCCGGAGGAGTAGGAATCTCCCAGCAGCACTACTCGCAGACTGCCACCAGCCGGGGCGGCTGCCGCCACCGGGGAAGCAATGAGCAGGGATGCCATTACTGCAAACGAGAGCGGTCCGACCATAAGGTTACGCAGAGATCGTGAGGGGTGGAATTTCATCGGAAGGCCTTTCAAGGGACATAACCGGGACGAATACCGACGTGAGCAGGAAGGGGATCGAGTTCGGAGACCGAAACAGGAGCGCTTTTGCTCACCGGTAGGTCAAGGACACGCGCACTGTACCATGCAGCGAGTCGGTGGGATCGACGTCAGCCAATGAGATCAGCAGATTCAGCGGCCCCTCGAGCTGCGGATCCTGCCGCGAGGACTCCCACACGGCAGGAAGTGAATAGTCCCCGCCCGCCCAGCCGTGCTCGACGGCGTAGTCCACCAGCTCACCCATGAGCGCCTCCGCCGCGACGGCGTCGGCGCGAAACCAATTCCGCAGCCATACCGTGGACGGCTTGGACAACAGGCTTGGCGTCGGGGACCGGCTGGAGTACACCGCCTGGTAGCCTGCTAGCGAGTCGGCACCCATGGGGTCATCAGCCATGACCTCTACCGGCTTTACCGCCGCGGCCTCGGCGGAACGCAGCCACCACCACGCCCCACCGCCCAGCCCGACGGTCAGCGCAATCAGGCCCAACACACGGCGCGGCACGCGCCGCGCCCCGTCGACTCTGGACCCTGGGATTGCGGCACCGTTGAAGTCGACCACGGGAGGAACTCCTTTCGAACCATTGTGGAATGAGCAGTTGCATTCTCCGCTGGGCGGCCCCGACGAGACTGCGCAGCAGCTAATCGACACCGTTCCAGTAACCGTTCTACGACGCGATATTGCCATTACGGTGCCTCAAGTCCAGCGCATCAGCTTGGTGGAGGCCAAGAACAGGGCCGCTCCGAGGACGCTGGTCACGCCGAGCCCGATCAGAGCATCACCCGGTTCGGCCACGCCCGTCAGCGGCCAGCGCAGTGCATTGAGCAGATAGGTCAGCGGCATGAATTCGGAGAGCGTCTGCATCCAGCTCGGCAGGACGTCCAGCGGCATAACCGCACCGGAGGCGAAACCCATGGACATGATCACCGCTATGACCACCAGGGAAACCGCGGTGATGGTGGGCAGCACCAGGCCGAAGAGCGTGCCCAGGGAGTGGAAGACGAGGGTCCCCGATAAGACCGGCGCTATGGTGAGCAGCACCCTCGGTGACAGCGTGACCCCGGCCGCCGCCACATAGCCGGCGAACACGATGAGAACCGCCTGCACGAGCGCGGAGACGATGGCGACGGTCAGCGCCGAGGCGAGGATTGAACTCACGCTCATTGGCGCGCCGCGCAGGATGCGCCCGCCCCCCTTCTCCCGCCACTCAACGATAGTTGCGGCGCCGGCGAACATGCTAACAAAAGCGATCCCGAAGCCCATGACGTTGGTACTAATAAAATCGACGATATCACGCCCATCGCCCCCCGGCATGTCACCCATAGTCAAGGCGAGGACAACCAGCAATGTCGGCGGAAATACGTAGGAGACGAGCATCGTGGCCGGATCACGCAGATTGTTGCGCACCAGGGAAACTGTTAGGGCTTTGAAGGGGGTCATAACTCGTACTCCTTTCCCGTGAGTTCCATAAACGCGTCCTCCAGGGTCGGGCCGTGCATCTGCGCCCCTGCGGTCGGCACACCGGCCGCAGCCAAAGCCGCGAATGCCTCACCCACATCACGCACCTGAAGCACCAGCCCGTCCGCTCTCAAGGTCGCAGCCGTCACCACAGACAGGCCGGTCACCATCTCCAGGCAGGACACCGCCTCGGGCAGAAGCACTGAGGCATAATTGCTCACACCGGCAACCAAGGCGGACGGAGAAGCCGTAGTGACCACTCGGCCACCGTCAAGGATGGTGACCATATCGCACAGGCGTTCGGCCTCCTCCAGGTGGTCAGACGTGTACACCACCGTCGTCCCCTCGTCACGGGCCGACACCAGCAGGCCCACCAAATCATGACGAGCTGTCGCATCCAGAGCCGCCGTCGGCTCATCCAGGAACAACACCTCCGGCCGGTGCACCATCGCCGAGGCCACCGCCAGCTTCTGGCGCTCCCCACTGGAGATCCGCTCTACAGGCGAGTTGCGTGAATAACCCAGCCCCATGGCCTCAATCAACTGCTCTGCGCGGGAGGCCGAGGCGCCGAAGATCGCGCCCACCGTGGACAGGTGCTCCCACACGGTGGCACGCGAGAAGAAGGCCGTTGCCTGCGACTGGATTCCCACTCGCGACAACAGGTGCGGATCACGCGGCAGCGGTGCACGGCCCAGCAGCTCCACGCTGCCCGCCTGAGCACGGCGCGCACCCTGGATGATCTCCAGAAGCGTCGTCTTACCCGCGCCGTTGGGACCAATCACGCCATGGAACGAACCCCGCTCCACTACGAGATCCACATCCCGCAGCGCCTGCCGCCCCCCGTAGGACACGCACACACCACGAGCGACCACCGGCTGCACTACACGCTCCTCTCCCGGGCGATCCTTCGGACGATCCGAGGATGCCATGGCAGGGGCACGTGACTGCTCCGGCTTCCCGACACAGCCCCTCCCACTTTGGTAGGAGGCGCATGAGGTGGGCTAGTCTGTGAGCAGTCTTGAAAGGTCGCCCATGTTCGCCCTGCCCCGCCCAGTGCTCACCGCCGCGCCTAGTCGGCTTCGTGATGCGTGGCGTGCCCACCGGGAACTCGGTGTCTTCACAGCCTTCAGCCTGGCTTTCTCCGCGTTGCCGGTGCTGCTCCAGAGGTTCTCTTTCACTGACGCGGTGGGCTTGGTGGTGCCGTGGGCGCTGTTGCTGATCCCCCGACACCCCCTGGCCGCCACCGTGATCCTGGCAGCGGGTACGGCACTCGGGCTCGTAGACGCTCAGGGACCCGGATTGGTGATGGCCGGGTGGTTCGCCACATACGCCCTCTTCCGTCGGGGCGGCTATCGGCATGCGGTTGCCATTGTGGTGGCCATGGTGGCCGGCAACCTCCTAGCCTGGCACACGGGGACGAAGATGAATGACCTGTTCATCAGCCAGGTGTTGTGGAATGCCATCTGTATAGGGATCGCCGTACCTCTGCGGCTTGCTGACGCCAACGTGTCTCGTGCGCGTGCCGCCCAGGCCCAAGCACTGCGCGAGCAGCGCGCCCTCATCGCCCGCGAACTCCACGACACCCTCGCCCGCGCCAACACCCAGATCGTCCTGCGCGCCCAACAAGCACAAACCCACCTCCACACCCCCAACCACACCAACCAGATCCACACCGCCCTAGAAGACATCATCACCACCGGCCACCAATCAGTCCTCGACCTGCGCACCATGCTGCGCCTCCTAAGACAAGACACCAACACCACCCTAGAACCCACACCCCCCACACCCGACCTGACCACCACCCTGGCCCAAGCCCGCCACGACCTCCACCAAGCCGGCCTGCGCGCCACCATCACCCACCAAGGAGACCCAAACCGACTCACCCCCACCCTGACCACCACCCTGACCCGCATCCTGGACGAATGCGTGGCCAACATGATCAAGTACGCCGCCCCCGACGCCCAATGCACCATCAGGCTCCACATCACCGACACCACCGCCGAACTCCACGCCATCAACCCCCTAACCACCAAAAAACGAGTAACCCCCACCACCTCCGCCACCTCATCCAAACTCGGTATCCTCGGCATCCAAGAACGCACCCACGCCCTCGGAGGAACCACCACCATCACCCCCACCAACCACCAATGGATCCTCCACACCACCCTCCCCCTCAAACCAACCAACGAGCCTCAGGAACATGTGCTAAACGCTCCCGAAGATAGGCATCGGTGGGGTTGCATGTGGAGTTGGCTGCACGCCCATTGGGGTCTTTGCCTACTGACCACCGCCAGTCTTGTCATCGCCGCGGTCAACACGGTCGACGCCGGCGTGCGCTTCACCACCTTGGTGGGTTTGGTGGCGCCGTGGGCGTTGTTGCTGGTCCCTCGACGCCCCTGGACCGCCGCCATCATCCTGGCACTAGGCGCAGCACACGCGACTGCCAGCGACCAATTCACCGGAACCGATATAGCCACGACTGCGGCATTCTGTGTCTTTATCCGTCGGGGCGGCTATCGGCAGGCCGTCGTCATTGTAGTGGCCATGGTGTCCGGCAACCTCCTAGCCTGGCACGCAGGTCACGACATGTCCCACGCCTTACTAGCCCAGGTGTTGTGGCTCATCATCTGCCTGGGCGTCGCCTCGGCTCTGCGGCTTGCTGACGCCAACGTGTCTCGTGCGCGTGCCGCCCAGGCCCAAGCACTGCGCGAGCAGCGCGCCCTCATCGCCCGCGAACTCCACGACACCCTCGCCCGCGCCAACACCCAGATCGTCCTGCGCGCCCAACAAGCACAAACCCACCTCCACACCCCCAACCACACCAACCAGATCCACACCGCCCTAGAAGACATCATCACCACCGGCCACCAATCAGTCCTCGACCTGCGCACCATGCTGCGCCTCCTAAGACAAGACACCAACACCACCCTAGAACCCACACCCCCCACACCCGACCTGACCACCACCCTGGCCCAAGCCCGCCACGACCTCCACCAAGCCGGCCTGCGCGCCACCATCACCCACCAAGGAGACCCAAACCGACTCACCCCCACCCTGACCACCACCCTGACCCGCATCCTGGACGAATGCGTGGCCAACATGATCAAGTACGCCGCCCCCGACGCCCAATGCACCATCAGGCTCCACATCACCGACACCACCGCCGAACTCCACGCCATCAACCCCCTAACCACCAAAAAACGAGTAACCCCCACCACCTCCGCCACCTCATCCAAACTCGGTATCCTCGGCATCCAAGAACGCACCCACGCCCTCGGAGGAACCACCACCATCACCCCCACCAACCACCAATGGATCCTCCACACCACCCTCCCCCTCAAACCAACCAACGATAAGGACAAACCGTGAGTCAGAGCACCCAGCCCAGTCCAATCCGCGTCGCCATCGTGGACGATGACGCCATCGTGCGCGAGACACTTTCCGCGATCCTCGGCCAGGAGGACGGTATCGCGATCGTAGCCACCGCCACGAATGGCTCCGAGGCGGTCGATCTGGTTCACGAACGCATAGTCGACGTCGTGCTCATGGACATCCAGATGCCGGTGCTCGACGGCGTCCAGGCCACGTCTCGCATCCTCGCCGCCGGGGGGAATACGCGGGTACTCCTGCTGACCACTTTTGATGACGACACCTTCCTCGACGGCGGGATCACCGCTGGCGCCTCGGGATTCCTGCTCAAGACCACGCCGGCGGGGGAGATCGCGGCGGCCATTCGAACCGTCCATGCGGGTGGCAAGGTGCTGTCGCCTGGACCGACCAGTCGCGTGCTGGAGCGCTATGTCCGCGGTCAGCGTCCCAGCACCGCCTCGGACTCGGGCCTTGACCTGTCAGCACGCGAGCTTGAAGTGCTTCGTCTTCTGCGCAAAGGGTACTCGAACCGCAGGATTGCGCGCGAGATGAACGTCGCGGAGACCACCGTCAAGACTCATGTCTCCTCTCTCATGCGCAAGATGGGCGCAGGCAGTCGGCTGGAGGTCGTAGCCGAGGCGAGCGAACGAGGCATTGGATGATAGCGCGTGCCGCTCTGCTACTCTCTGAGACTTTCGCGGTCCGACTAAGGTAGGAGTCGGAAGAGGCGTACTGAGGAACAAATAGTACGTGCAAGCCGGGAGAATACAGTTGTTCCAACCAATTCACAACGAATAGGAAGTCACTCCCCCTATGCGCTCCCCTCGCATCCTCGCCGCCATTGCCGTATCCATATCACTCCTGGGGCTGGCAACTCCCGCCGCAGCAACACCCGCCGAACCCCCGACTCACATCCGTGTCACAGCCTCTCCGAGCAAACCACCGCTGCCCATTTCGCCCGCATCATTCCGAAACCCGAATTGGCTATGCCGCATCGTTACAACTTGCTGCTGACTGACCCTTTTGATTGACGATGGTTTTGGGGCTTGGGAATGACATCCATTCCCAAGCCCCAAAACCATCCCCAGGTCCGGTGCTCTATCCCCGAGGGCCTCTGCCCACACGCATGGTGCCGCTGCAAAGGTCGGTGTCGACGAGTTCGATGGTCTCGGCCTCCAGGACGAAAACCTTCTTGTCCAGCAGGCCGCGCATGCTACTCGAGACCGAGGGAAGCCGACTCCTCATCCGCACCATGTAGCTCGTCAGTGCAGTGAGCCGGCTCCGCCCTTGCGGGCGTGTCACCTCTCCCGCCAGGAGCAGGGAAACCAGCCGTCCCTGCTCCGCCTGCTCGGGAAGCACGAGTGCGGAACAATGCGGGTCCGCCTGCATGTGACCCACGTGCCGAGATCCCTTCGAGGAGACGAAGACCAAGCGGTGCTCATCAAGCGGGGCGAAGAAACACGGCGTGAGCCGAGGTTCCTGCGCACCCACGGTACCCAGGACGCACATGTCGTGCTCATGAAGGATAGTGGTCACGCGCTCCAGAATCGTGCTCACATCCAAGGCCGCGTCAG
The DNA here is from genome assembly GCF_030530635.1 of Actinomyces sp. GTDB lineage: Bacteria > Actinomycetota > Actinomycetes > Actinomycetales > Actinomycetaceae > Actinomyces. The sequence goes on along the minus strand of NZ_JAUMUL010000022.1, from coordinate 35,304 downwards.
TATTCCACTCCATGACGGCGCCTCCTTCCAGAAGATTCCATCCTTCCAACGAATGACCCGTTCAGTTGTTCGCTGCCTCCCAGTTGAAGGTCTTCACTGCCAGGGGGACGGCCACAATCGCCACACCAATGAGAACCGCGAAGTCCAGCGTCGTCTCGTACCTCTGCACGCCTCCAGTGACCCAGAACAACAGGTCCCCGAAGTAGGAGGTGGGGAGGAAGTCGAGGACGCGCTTGACCGAGTCGGACAGCAGCTCCAGGGGGACGACCACACCCGACGTAAACAGGAAGAACATCCCGGTGAATGTGGCGATATTAGTGGCGGCCTGACCCGAGCTGACGACCGAGCCGATGAAGTAGCCCAGAGCCAGAAACAGCACGGAGGAGGGCAGGGCGATGAGGGCCGCACGCCATACGGCGGCGGTCTCGCTTATGCCGAGAAGCACACCCAGAACTCCGACCAGGACACTGAGCGCGATCGCAAGGAGCACCCGAACGGCAAGGTGGGTCAGGATGAATTGTCCCCGTGACACCGGGGTGGTGCCCAGAATACGCAGCGTGCCGTACTGCCGGTACTCGGCGATCGGACCGGCGGTCAGGGTCATGCACGTCCCGGTGAGAAGCATGCACAGCGCGATGGGTACCACCATGACGGAGAAGTCTGGTCCCGGTCCCCTCATAGTCGAATGGAGGATCTTGTCCATGCCCAGGAACAGTCCGGCCATTAAGAAGGGAAAGGCGGTGGCAATGCCAAAATTCGTCCGATTGCGGGACATCTCCCGCCAGTGGGTGATGGTAAGGGGTCGGGCGCTGCGGAGCGTGCCGCTGCTGCTCGTAGTACTCATGGTCAGTCTTCCTCGGGTGTCGTGGTAGCGGTGAGTTCAGTGCCGGTGGCGGCCAGATAGGCGTCGCCCAGCGTGGGCTGACGGATGCTGAGGTCGTAGCATCCGGAGGTCTGGGACAGGAGGGCGAGCGCCTCATCGGTCCGCGCTGTCTTGAGAGCGGCGGTACGGTCCGGGCTGACCGTGAGGTCCCCGAGGGACCGCAGTCGGGAGGCGTTCTCCTCAGACAGGTCCCCTGACAGGCGGAAGACGACTGCCGGTCCTCCGGCGAAGGAGGCGATCAGCTCCTCAGGGGTCCCGGAGCTGACGCACCTGCCGCGGTCCACAATGAACACGGAGTCCGCCAATGCGGTGGCCTCCTCCATGGAGTGGGTGGACAGGACGATCGTCGTGCCGCGGTCCCTCCAGCTACCAAGGACCGACCACAGTCGTTCCCGTGCCCGCGGGTCCAAGCCGGTGGAGGGCTCGTCGAGAATGAGCAGTTCGGGGTCGGAGACCATCGCCAGGGCGACGTTGAGACGTTGGAGTGTACCCCCCGAGAGCTTGGTCACCTGGCGCTCGACGTACTTCGCCAGCTCGAGGGAGTCGAGGATCTCGTCGGCGGGCCGGGGATGGTCGTAGAAGGAGGACCACAGGTCCAGCAGTTCGCCGACGCGCAGGTATTGGAAGACCTTGGCCTCCTGCGGCTGGATGGCGACGCGGCGGCTGAGTTCGTCCCGTGCCGTACGCGGGTCAAGGCCCAGAGTGCGCACGGTGCCCGAGTCGGGGGTGCGCAGGCCGACCGTCATCTCCAGGGAGGTGCTCTTTCCGGCACCGTTGGGGCCGAGGAAGGCGTGGATCTTGTGCTGTTCGGCAGTCAGCGTCATACCCGCGAGGGCGTCGATGGTCCCCCCGGGGGTGTCATAGCGCTTGCGAACGTCCCGCAGCTCAAGCGCAGGGCTCTGGGCGGTCATGGCAGGTGTCTCCTTCGGTGGTGGGTGATGATGTTTCACAGAGATGTGCCGCCAGGCACTCCTCGAGGGGGTTCAGTCCGATCCTATTGATGTGCATATGTACGAGGTCGAGCGGGAAGTCCGGAGCGGCGGCGGCCGAGCGCTCCGCCAGAATCCTGCTGGTGAGCTGCACCAGTTCGCTCCAGTCGGCGGGCGGACAGGCGCGGGAGCGCAGGCGGTCATTGAGGGTGGGAGCCCTTTGGCGGAGCTTGTCCGGTTCGAGCCCTCCATAGCGGAGTCGGTCGGCCCACCGGTCCGCGATCCGTCCGGACAGGGTGCCCGGTTCGAAGCCGGCCTCGCGCTCCACGGCACCGATGTAGTCGGTGGCGGCCACAAGCCGTTCCAACGGGGCCCAGGTCCACACCCGGTTGTCCATGCAGGCCTGGGAACTCTCCTGGAAGATGAGTTCCGCGTCCTCCATGCCCTCGGGACCACCGTACTTGGCGAGCTCGGGTGAGTAGAGGCCGACGCACACGCCGCTGCCGTGTCCGGCCCGCTCAGCCATAGGATCGTGGATGATCCGGGTCATCGTCCGACCGGGCTCGCGCCGGGCGAGCTGCTCGAGGCGGGGCAGGTCGCGATACCAGTCGTCCACGTCCTCGGGGCGTCCCCGCAGCCTCACTCGCAGGTGGTGGCCGGAGTGGTCCATGTAGCGCAGGAAGTGCCAGCGGTCCACGCCCTTCAGGGAGGCCTTCCACTCGAGCACCGCGGGCAGCAGCGCGCCGACGTCGTCTCCTCCCCCGGAGTAGATCTTGACGTAGAGCCAGTCGCGTTTTGCCGAGTTCATCGTTCCTCCTGCCTCTGCCTGGGCCAGCGCAGTGAGACGGCGAGTTCACTGACGCGAGGGTGCCCGTCCGGATCGTGGTGGGGGTGTTCCTCAGCGCCGGGGAGGGCCTCCGTGACCCTCACGACGTGCGTTGCCGGATCGAGCCAATGCCCCAGCGAGGCCAGCGAAGTGCGGGAGGCCAGATCGACGAACTGGGGCTTGCGGCGGTCGTTGGTGGTCACGCCCCCGGCGGCGCACTGTTGGACGAATACCTGTCGTGGCATGTGCTGGCGACGGCGCAGCTCGTCAATGCGCCGGACCGACAGGCCTTCCCCATCGCGGACGGCGTTGAGGAGTGTCGGTGCGCTCAGCAGCCAGGACTCGCGGCGAGTGACCAGTCTCCGCCCCACCATCCGCCTCGGCTCGTGCTCAATCGCACCCTCCGCGAGACGCTTGTAGCCCGATGTCAGTGCCGCGTAGGCCTCAGTGTGCGGGGGGAAGCGGACCCAGGGGTCGGCCAGGAGGGCCACCCAGCGCAGGTAGGTGTTGAGCAGGTGCTGCGGAGTCAGCCCCAGGTAGGCCAGGCCGACCGGCCCGTCGTCGTCCCACAGCTCCAGGGAGTCGGTCACGGGGTCGTGGATCAGGCTGAATGATTCCAGGGCAACGCCGCGCGGCGACTTCGGTTCGCCGGGCAGTTGTAGTTCGGGCAGTACACCCGTACACACTGCCTGGCCGGTATTGCAGTCGGCCCAGGCGGTTAGCTCCAGCACCTTGCGGCCGGGCCACAGGCCGTTGATCTCGGCCTCGAGATCCTGACGGAAGGTTTCCCCGAACAGGCGGTGGAACCGGGCCTGGTAGGCGCCGATACCGCTGCCCGTGTTGTTCAGGACCATCAGGTGGTCGCCGCCGCTCAGGTCTTCCCAGCTCGAGGCCACGGGCTGGAGCATGACACCCAGGTGGCGCGGGGCGGCGGTGGCGCCGCAGGTCAACGTCGCCCGGGACGCGGCCTGTTCGACGTCGGATCGTTGGTTCCTGATGAAGGCCGCCGAGAGTTCGCGGTCACCGTCGTTGTCGACCGCGAGGGCCATGCAGAAGGACAGTGGGGAGTCGCACCGACCACCGACGCCGTAGCGGGCGACGAAGCGCTCAACCATGAGGTCGTATGCGTGGGACCGGAAGACCCACGGGGACATGAGATCCGAGAGGTCCTCAAGGTCCTCGCGGAAGCCGGGTGCCGATAGCACGTCCGGAACCGGCCACGGGGCCTCCCGGTCCTCATACAGCAGACCTCCGGGACGTCGGCCCAGCTCGCCGCGGCCGAAGACCCGGGAGGAGAACTCCGTGAGTCTCTGCATGGACCGCACGCGAGCGGCGGCGTCTGCGGTCTTACAGTCCCGTCCCGTCGCCCCGGCCCCGAGCATGTCGTCGGCGCCGACACCACCGACCCCCTCAGGGAACACCGCACCCAGGACGTCCAGCGGTTCCTCCCCACGTCTCCAGGGCACCTGCTCGCGCAGCGCTCCGGCCTCAAGGTGCCGGCGCACCCGATCGGTGACGGCGCCCGGTGCGAAGGCATCGGGATAGCCGGTCGGTGCCCACTCGGCTCCGGTTACGAGTTCTTCGCGGAAGATGATGCCGTCCTGGTGCACATACTGCGCGAGCATGACCAGACTGTCGTGCTCCTCGGCCGGGATGTTCACAACCGGCGAGGACTCGAGGACGAGTCCGGGGTGGCTGGCGTCATCGTGCGCCGCCCGGCGGAGCAGCCCGGAGGCCAGGTGGACGGCCACGGTCCGTGCGGAGCGGCCCCGCCCGTCGGCACCGGCGATGTTGACCGTGGTCAGACCCGAGAACGGACTGGTCTTGAGGGCCGCGCGAGTGGCGTAGTTGTACAGGCTGCGCACAAGCCGCTCGGAGGGGGCCTTGGAGGGCCTGCTATCCAGAAGACGGGCGACGAGTTCGGGGGTGGCCAGCGCCAGACTGGCCAGGTACCCGGGATCGCTCACTGTGCGGTCCAGGGCGTGGAGCATTTCGACGTCGTCGGCCGCCAGGGCCTCGCTGAGTTTGGCGTCTAAGGTTTCGCGCCGATCGATCTGCTCGTACCACTCCTCGAAGGCGGCCAGGAGTCCGGACGGGGCCACCGCGCGTAGTGCCCGCTCGGCCCGGCCGGCCACGGCCCGTCTGGCGAAGATCTCACGCTTGGCTTGGAGGACGAGTCGTCGGACCTTTCTGTCCTCAATGTCCGGCACCAATTCAAAGATCCGATCGATCAGTGGCTGCGTGAGTGCCTCCAGGCGCTCCTCGACGTCGTGGAGCCGGTCCAGGCAGTCAGTGACCGCGGGTGAGGCGCCCGGCACCGCATCCGCGGGCAGCCCGCCGATCCGCGCGAATACGGTGGGGCTGACCACTGTGCGCGAAGCAGTCAGGATGGCTTTCATGAGGCAACCCCCTGTACGGCCGCCGCAATGGAGCGCCAGAAGCTCCACGCCACGAACAGAACGACCCAGGTGGCGAATAGGTAGGACAGCACTCCGTAGGTCATGTAGGCGATCCGCCTGGGCGCCGGAAGGGCGGTCAGATAGCCCGGGAGTCGACGCCTCCTGATCGTGGAGACGAGCAGGGTTCGCGAGCGCCCTCGCAGGTCGATCTCCCCGGTCGCCGCCTCCAGAGCACTGACGGTGTCCGACGGCGCCAGGGGGTTGAGGTTGGCGACCAGGAGGATTAGCTGGTACCCCATGAGCGTGGTGGCCACGAGGCGGGTGGTACCGGTGGACACCGATGCCACGATGGTCGTCGCCCCCATGATCCAGCCGTCGTTGACCATCCCGGCCAGGGCGATCGCCACCCGCGGTCCCCGCTCGCGAATGCGGTATGCGTCCGTGCGGTCGACGTAGGCCACGGGCACGACCCAGAACAGCATTGCGACTCCCAGGCCGCGCGCAGGCTGTCCGTGCACGCCGCACACGATCCCGTGCCACGACTCGTGCATCAGGATGGCAAACAGTTGGATGGGCAGGGCGATGAGTGCGGCAATGGAGAGCTGGAGCGGTGTTGCACCGGCTGCCGGATTTGCCCCCACCGTGGTGATCCGGGTGAGTCCGGCGATATAACCGACCAACGCCACCACGGCGGCGGCGGTGAGGGGACCGCGGCGGTACAGGGGCCGGATGATCTCGACGACGGGCGCCAGGATCCGGGCAAAGCCCCTGCTGATGGTGAAACGGGGCATCATCCGGTCCAGGCCGGTGCGACGGCGCCTGCCGGGGGTTCCTCCGACCAGGAGCTGCTGGTCGGCCAGGCCGCGGGTGAGGGCGTCTACATGGGCGGCTCGGACTAGGACCGGCGTCACCTTCTGCGCATTCACCGCGGAGGCGATCTGCTCGGGGGTACGGTGCCCGTCGAAGAGATCGATCATTGCCGAGGCGACATCACCCACGCGGTGGTAGGTGCCATTGGCGGTGTCGTGGAGGAGGGACAGCCCGTCCATGCCCACGATCTTCTCCACGCCATCGCGGAGCATGGGGGCGGGTGGTGAGCTGGTTGCGGTAGTCATGCGGGACTCCAAAGGGTTCGGCTCGTGCGGCGGGCGAGCGGCGCGGGCGCTGCCCGCCCGCCGCACGAAGGTGGTGTCAGCCCAGCGTGGAAGCCGTGCCGACCGTGGCCGACGTGCTGGCCGGGCAGGAGCCCGTCGAGGTGCTGGAGGCGGAGAAGGTGCACCCCAGCGCGTTGCCGTCAGGCAGCACTTCCATGTCGGTAGTGTCCAGGGACGAGAGATCGACGTCGTCATTCATGATATTCCTGCTTTCCGGGTCAGCCGATGCTGGCCCAGGTGGAGACGCACCCAGCAGTCGACGCAGGGCACGAGGCGGTAGAGGTGGACGTGGTGGTGCTGAAACAGCCGAGCGCGTTGCCGTCGGGCAGGCTCTCAACATCCTGATCAATGTCCTGGGCGAGCAAGTCGATGATGTTGTCGTTCATGCATGTTCTCGCTTTCTTGAGAGATGGTTCTGATGTGGGTGGTGTGGCAAAGCGAGCCGCTTCACCCATAGCTGGACGCCGTCGTAACGGAGGACGCCGAGCTGAGCGGACACGAGGTGCTGCTCGCCGAGGAAGCCGAGGCCCACGAGCCCAGCGCATTGCCCTCGGGCAGGCTCTCAACATCCTGATCAATGTCCTGGGCGAGCAAGTCGATGATGTTGTCGTTCATGCATGTTCTCGCTTTCTTGAGAGATGGTTCTGATGTGGGTGGTGTGGCAAAGCGAGCCGCTTCACCCATAGCTGGACGCCGTCGTAACGGAGGACGCAGAGGTGAGCGGACACGAGGCGCTGCTCGCCGAGGAAGCCGAGGCGAAGCAGCCCAGGGCGCTCCCGTCTGCGAGGGTCTCGAGCTCGATGTCGTCACCAATGAGATCAATGCCGTTATCCATCTGTTTCACCTCCTTTCTAGGTGTGGATCCGTTGTGTACCCCGAGTTGTCCGGGGAGTCTTATGCGCCGTTGGGCGGAGGGGCCACCGTCACGGCGAACATCTGATGGCGCGAGGCGCCGTCGGACTTCAGGAGATGACGCACAGAAGCGGGGATGAAACCGGCGAATACCGTTCCGACGAGCCCGTGGCCCGTGCAGTCCAGGTGGAAGTCGTAGACGACGGCGGAGGCCCGGGCCATGGCGACGCGGTAGCCGTGCGCCCCGCCCCAGGAGTCCGCTCGGTCGAGATCCGCGGCGACCGAGACGATCGCGCTGGCCCTGGCGAACTCCTTCTGGACCCCGAAGTCCTCCCAGTGCTCCGGAGAAGGCGGCTGTGTGATGTAGGCGGCACCGTCGGCGTTTACCCGGTAGACGCCCGGGGCCAGGTCGATGCAGCGCAGGGCGAGGACGAAGCCCTCGAGCGGGACCGCCTCGGCGGCGTCCCTCCAGTCCTCCCGGTCCCGGCGCAGGGCCTCCCGCAGGGATGCCAGCCGCTCGGCTAGGAACAGGCCGTCGGTGCTGTAGGTCAGGGAGGAGGAACGCTGGGCGAGGATCTCCCGCAGGCTGAGCCCCGGACCAACGGACTCGGGTAGCGGGACCGGCCGCTCCTGGGGGAATACCCGGAGTGTACGTTCCCGTCCGCGGCCATCGGCCGTGGGGGTCCCGGTGGAGAAGCCCGCGATTGTCTTCTGCATCAGGGTGAACTCAGTGCGCATGGCTTTCTCCCAGGTAGGTCACGGTGGTGATGGGTTCCAGATTGGGGTCGGCGTGGCACGCGGCGCACAGGGCGCGTTCGTCCCACCGGGCTACGGGTCTCCAGGGGATGGCGAGGGCCTCGCTGACCCTGCGTGCGGTCATGGCGGAGCAGCCACCGTCCTGAATGGACACCCGCAGGGCGAAAGAGCCGTACTTCCTGGCCACCTTGCCGACGTTGGCCGTGAGGATGAGGGCGACCGGGGCGTCGAGTCCCGGAGCGGCCTCGCCGAGCCTGACCAGCGTGTGCTCAGACTCGCTGTAGGCGTAGGTACCCACGGGGAGAATGTCCGGGTCGTTGACGACGACCCGCGCCCCGACGGAGCCGATGTTGCCGCCGGCGGCCGTCCAGCGGCGCAGCTTGCCGCCCTGCTCCGCCTGCGGGCGCAGACCCGCGGCATAGTTCAGGATCAGCCCAAGCGTCTCGAGGCTGAGGCCCTGCCCCGGACCGTCCAGAAGCTCGGGCCGCGGCGCGGGCAGAGCCACCGTGCCCGTTCCCGAGTACTGGCGGAATTCGAACTGCAGTTTGAGGTTGGAAGGCTTGTAGTGGGCCTGGTGCCCCTTGATGTCCACGAACTCGCGGGGCGGGATGGCGACCGACTGCTCGTAGCGGGCGGCAAGCCCGGGCACGTCGGCCATCGGTCCCTCCGCGTCGCCGCAGGTCGGGCAGGCGGCCCGGGTAGCCGCGGGAGCGTGCAGGGCACGGAAGGTGGACGTACTCATGATCCTGGTATCGATCGGCAGGTGGGTCACCATGCAGCGGGAGAGCAGGGCGACCACGGTGCGACAGGCGATTCCGAGGCCCATGACCGTGGCGGCGGTGTCGGCAGGCTCATCTCCCGGAACCGGAAGGCCAGCGAGGGCGCAGTCGATGCACGGGGTGAAGTCCGGATCGATGTAGGGGCCAACCTGGAAGAAGTCCTTCCGCAGGGCCACCCTGAGGAACGGGATCCCGCCCTCCCAGGCCATCAATCCCCACTTGCTGACGTCAGGATGCGAGTCCGGGGTGTCGACGAAGATCACGAGGCCGGCGTCGTCGGGGGCGTCAACGACGACGCAGGATGAGGCGCTCAGCAGGTCCGCCACCGCGCCCGCCCCGCGCTGGTCCCCGGCGACGGCGACTCGGGTTGCCCGGAGCCCTTCCAGGCCCTCGGTCCAGTGACGCGCAACCCCGGTGCAGTCACCCATGCGGGACAGCAGCGTAGCCAGCGCCTCGGGTACATCCCCATGCGGGAGGGCCGCCGCCTGGTCCTCGATGGCGCCGCAGGACCACAGGAAGGCCACTGCTTTGAAGACGGCGTCCTCACTCAGCGAGAGCTCCTCGGCGAGCTGGGCGTGGGACCGGCTGCCGTCACACTTGGCGAGCAACTCGGACAGGTGGGTGCGGGCGAACTCGCCCGACAGGATCTGGGGCTTGGGGACACCGCACAAAGTGGTGACGCCCTCGTGCTCAACGATCGCCACACCCAGCCTAACGACAGGCAGGTCGGGGACCTGGAACTGTTGGTCGTAACGGGCGGCGGTGCCGATGATCTCGGCGGAAATCGATGAAGCCATGATGTTTTTCCCCACTTCCTCAGACCAGGTCTGCGATTGCGGCCGTGGGGTGGCGGAACCGGTCGTAGCGCGAGCCGCAGCGCTCGCACCGGTCGACGGCGACCGTCTCGTACTTGTGGAGGTCGCCCCGAATGAGGTCGAACACCCTGACCTCGCCGCCCAGGGCCGTTCCGGCGTCGCGCCGGTCCATGTCGGTAAGGGCCTGGCCGATGAAGCCGGCGGCGATAGCCACCTCACCCCCGCTGAAGCCGGCCGGTAGTTTTGCGCCGGCCCGCATGAGCGAGACCGTACGTTCCTGGTGCTGGTGGAGGCGCCGCCGGTAGCAGCCGTAGCAGGCGGTGCGCCCAGGGACGACCACCGGGCCGCACTCCAGGGATGTCGTCAGGAGTTCGACGCCGACGGCGGGGACTGCCCGTGCGAATGCTACGGAGTCGATGCGGTCCCGGTCCTCGGGGCGGTGCCCGGACCACACGGAGATTATCCGCGAGGCGTAGGGCAGCGACGCGGTGTAGACCGGCCCGGTCGCGTCGTGAAGTCGCGCACGAGAGGTGTCGAGCAGATCGACCACCCTCCGGCCGAATTCTCCGGCGTATATGACGAGAGTCTCGTCAGGAAGCGTGATGAGCATGGGTTCTCCTAGTCGGCAGTGGTGTCCGTGGTTGCCCGTCGTCGTCAGGCGAAGGGCTGGAACTCGGGATTGATGTCCTCCTCGCCATGGACTTCCAGGCCCATGGCGGCCGGCGCGGCATAAAGCCGGGGCGTGGCGAGGTAGCGCGCCGAGTGGACGAAGGACAGCGGCATCGCCTCCGGCACGAGGACCTTCACGACGTGCATGCCGACCTGACGCGCCTCGTCGGTGGTGATATCGACCGTGATCACCTCGGCGCCCCGCTGGGCCAGCCGGTCGACCGCCCAGGACAACGGGTCCTCCTGGGGCTCCGGTGTCTGTCCGATCTCATGGAGCGGGACCGTCGGACGCTCTCCTTCGAGGAGGAAGTCGAAGACTCCTCGATGCGAGGCCTGGGCGTGCAGGACGGCGCCTCCGACAACCGACACCCCCAACATCGCGAAGGGGTCCGGGCTGGCGGCATGAGCTCTTAGGGCGATCCTCAGCGAGGAGAACTCCCGGTGGATCTTCGCCAGAGCCCGCTCCGGGTCAAGGTCGCAAGTAGCGGCCACCACCTGGGCCAATACCGGGTCCTGGCTGAGCTGGATTCCGTAGATGACCGGGATGCCGAAGTCCGTGGTCGCATTGAACAACCGGACCTCAATGTCCGAGGATGTTCCCATGCGGTGGTACTCGCGCGTGGCGGGGCGCAAGAGTGCATCATCGACCTCAATGGTCGGTAGGTGCAGGCGCTGAAGCCACGTCAGGGAGATCGAGTCGCGTTCAACGACCTCGAGCAAACCGCCGAGAACAGCCTCATGTATGTCACTGTGCGCAGCCGTGCCGGTGGAGATCGGGTGAGTGAACAGCTCCGCCTGCGAGTGTACGGGGAAGCGCAGATAGACGAGGTTGGCCGGTACGAAGACCTCCCTGCCTCGGGTCAATGACCAGGCGCGCTGCCAGCGGATGGGGAGACGGGGGTCGTACTCGACGAGGGTGGCCGTGTCAGCGGCAAGTTCACGCTCGGAGCAGCGGGGGAACCTGTCCGGCCCCACAGCGGCATCTCCCAGTTCCGCCTGCGTTGCCATGATCAGCGCAGCCTCGTCCCAAGTGCACGACGAGTAGCGTTCTAGGGATTCAACGATGGAGATGTCCCTGGCCCGCACGGGGTCGATCGCCCCACCGGCGCCGTCGAAGTTGCCTTGGGCATTGGAATGACTCCAGTTGCGCTGGGTGGCCAGCACCGCCGACGGGTTGTCGAGGGCGGCCGTGTAGATCGCGAATGGTGGCTCGGTTTCACCGTTAGGCAGTCGGAAGGAACGTGAAACCAGGCCGCAGGGGGACTGGAGCCTGCGTGCGCGACGGAGTGCTGCCGGGCTGGGCTCCTTGAGGTCACTCATGTACATCGGTCGCTCCGATCAGCGCCGGGCATGCGCGCCTGTCCTCCCCTGTATCCGGACTAATGGGACCAAGAGCCTCGCTTGGCCGGCCACCGGCATCGCGCTGTTCTACGCGTAGTCGGGGACGACCGCATGGGCCTGAGGTTTCGATCATGGCCACTCCTGTGTGACTAGGACGGAGCCGACCACGGCGCCGTCCCGATGGGTTCTCGATAACAGGAGGAAGCATCGCGGGCGGGCAGGGCACCACGGCACCCGCGAACTGGTCGTATCGCCTCCTCCTTTCCGAGGAGCGCATGCTCCCAACCTGGTACAGAGGGATGGAGCGCGGCCATGCAGACGGCGCCGCGCGCACCTCACCACCTGCCGTGACCAGGCCCCGCCGGTTGCGTCCTTCAGGTGCTCTTCGTGTTCATGCGGACGGCAGGAGCAGGCAGGCGGCGCGGAGTTGCGCAGGAGCCCTGCAGGCGAACGGCCCATGGTCGGCAGGGGCTCCAACCCCCCTGGGAGCAGGGGGTCGGCAAAGTCGGTGTCTGGGTTGGGGGTTGTTAGGGGTTTTCGGTGTGTTGGTGCGGGTACGGCGCGATCTTCCGGAGACGATGGAGGTGTTCAAACAAACTATTGCCTTGGAAGCTCGCGCCGCTGTGTCATCAGCCCCCACTCCTGCCTTGTCGTGCCAGCCCCTGATCGGGATGTTCGCCACTGTCGCAGACCCCCCCGCGACCGGCGCGGGCGCCATCACCGGCTGGACACTTTGCTGGCCCTGGCCGCGGTGGGAGTACTGGCCGGCTGCCGCACCCTGCTGGCGATCTGGGAGCACGCCCACGACCTTGAACCCCAAGAACTGGCCGAACTCGGCATCCGCCAGGACCGACCGCTGCCGTCGGCAGTCCACTATCGGCCACACCCTGGCCAGCCTGGGCGCAGACGATCTGGACGCGCATATCGCCTCGTAGATGCTCACCCGCACCGGCACCATAAGCGGGCACCGCGTGATCGCGGTCGAGCGGGCAAGACCATGCGCGGCGCTAAGAACGGCAGCGGGGACGCTGGCGGTGGTGGGGTACCGCACCTGCTGGCTGCCCTCGACCAGGAGGCCGGTGCGGTGCTCGCCCAGCAGCGCGTAGAAGACAAGACCAGCCAGATCCCAGCCCTGAAACAGCTACTGGCACCCCATGACCTTACCGGCGCCGTCATCACTGCCGACGCCCAGCACTCACCCAGACCAGCACAGCCGAATGGATACGCAACCGGGGCGCCGACTACCTGCTGACCGTCAAAAACAACCAGCCCAGTCTCAGAGCTAAGCTCAAGGCCCTGCCCTGGGCCGACGTCCCCGCCGTCACCGGGGTGGACACCTCCCACAGGCGCAGGGTGCGCCGCCCCATCAAAGCCGCCCAAGCACCCACGTGGGTCGACTTCCCCGGCAACGCCCCCAGGTCATGGCCATCCTAAGAAACCTGGCCATCAGCCTCATCCGCACCACCTACGACGACCCCACCACCAGCATCGCCTCGGCCAACCGCGCCATGACACGCAAACCCACCAAAGCCATCAAGCCACTAACAACCCCCTAATCACACACCAACTTTGCCAACCCCCTGGGCCTGTCATCCAGGTCCTCGGCCGGCACGGTGGTACGGACCTTGCGGCTCGGCCGCGCCGCCCTCAACCCCAGCTCACGCATGATAGACCTGACCGTGTCCGCATCCGCTGGGATACCCTGCCAGTCCAATGTGGCGGCGATGCGCCTATATCCGTAGGTGCCGTCGGACTCATCAAATACCTTCTCAATATGCCCGGCCAGCTCCCGGCGCCTGATAGCGGTGGCGGATTCGGGACGCGACAGCCAGTCGTGTGGTAGCCGGACTTGGAGACCTGGCCCACTGGCACACCCCTGGCGATCGGATAGTTACCTTCTTCGCGACGGATCAGCTCATACCTTGCGGTCACGGCTGTTCCTTCGCAAGCAAAGCCGCCGCTTTTTTAGGAACTCATTCTCCATCCGCAGCTTGTAATTCTCAGCCTTCATTCTGGCCAGTTCCTGCGCCTCGGACTCGCTCGTGCGCTCCTGCTCCACACCGTCCTGCTTCCTGTATTTAGCGACCCAGTTTGCCCACGGTCTGGGCCACCAGCCCATAAGAGGCGGCAACCGACGCAATCGACCGGTCTCCCTCCACCGCCTCACGGGCCACCTGCTCACGAAACTCCTCGGAGTACTTCGCCTTCGTCATGATCATCATCCTAACTATCAGATCACAGGGAACGGCAACCATCCCCCAAGTCCAAAAACAACCTCGCGTTCCAATAGCCAACCGCTCGCGCAAGGTGACCAACCGTCAACCCAAGCACCACCACAGCCGCGCAAGTGCCGAATAGGCAGGCAATAGGAACTGACCTCATGGCAAGACAACTCGAATCGGCACAGCCCTTGCCAACGGATAGCAGCCCAAGAAAGCAGCTATCAGTACCAATGCTGTTGCGAGGCGGCGCCCCCGCGCGTCCGAATACGCCCGCGGGCCCTTTGAGCAGGACGCAGTTGGGTGAACTGGGTTCGCACATTGTCATATATCCCATCGTCAGTGTCACCGGTGAAGGTGATAAGCATTGCGAAAGGGATCGCGGTAGGTGAATTGTCACGCCGCCCTCCCCTACGGGCCATGTAGGAGATCTCGATACGTGGCTCATACAACTCCGAAGCATAGAACTCTTTAGTCTTGAAGCGCCGCATGGTCTCCCATTTACCGGACTCACGCAACTTCCCCTCTGGAGTATTTCGCCCGAGGGGCTCCAAGGCGAGGGATACGGGCTCCTGAGAATATGTCCAACCTGACTTAATACGCATGTCATCCTCCGCACTATCGAGGTCTAGAACCGCCGCCTTCCCGCCGCTTCCTCGTGGTGGGCGGAAAGTATGACGCCGAAGGTGAGGTCTCAGCACGATGCCAAGTGCCGCTCGCGTGTACTCTGTCACCTCAGTCGGGTCCACCGGTGTTACATAGGCCAGAGTTACACGCATACATACCTTTCCTACGAACGCATCCGGGACGGGTATGCGGTAGGCCATATAATCACCCCTGGCGATGCTATCCACATACAGGGTAGTAACCTCATTCCCAGCGCAGTCAAATACCTCGTCGTAGGACAAGGGCTGGCGACCATACCCGAGTTGATCTCGGAACTTATGGTGGGATCGATGCGATTCGGCGAAGTGGACAGCGAATGCGCGCAGTACGGAGACGTTGACTCGTGGCAGACGCGCGGCTGCCTGCGCGAGTGCGTGAGTAGTCACTGGCGCGGCAAAGGATGTGCCCATCCTGTCATCGAAGAAGCCATCGGCCCGCAATACATGGAAAGGATTATCCTCGGTACCGCCGAACTGAACACCGAGCGGCTGGATACGAGCACCGTACCGACCGGGACCAATCGACGAGTACGGGGCTCGGTTCCACCCTCCATCGGGAGCAGGGCTATCGCAAGCGCCGACTGACAATCCGTTGACCATGTCGGCAGGAGGTTGCACACGGGGAGATGCTGTACTTCCGCTGTTGCCGGCAGCAACGACGAAGAGCGTGCCGTTGTCCCATGCCAAACGGTCCAGTTCGCTTGTCCAGCGGTCGGGTTCGGTGTCGTCACGTACGGATCGGGCCGGACCGAGACTGAGATTGACGATGTGATGCCCGGATGTGCGAACCGTCTCGACGATCCGATCGAGCACCCAATAAGCGTCGAGATCGGGCCAGGGAGTCGGCAGAACCCGATAGGAGTCGACCGACATTGAAATCCGTTGTAGTACCTCGCCGGGCTCCACCTTACCATACAGGACCGCTCCGGTGACCCCGGTGCCATGCGCCAATTCATTCGGATTGGCGGGTTCATGAGTTAAGTCCGTTGACGTATCCGGTACAACTACCGGAGTTCCCCCTTCGTTAACGTCCACACCACCGTCGAATACCGCAATACGAATATCGTCTGAGATTGGCCCAGAAGAAGGCTGACTAGGAATAACGGGGAACGCCCGCGTGGCACCTCCGCCCGGCCTGGAGCGAAGCCTCGGCATGGGGCGCAGTACGCGCAATGGATTGAATATGGATAGATCCTCAACTTGGGAACGCCGTATACGAATAGGAACGAACGTAAGTCCCCCGACTTCACGTTCAAATTCATCGGCGACACTGCCTCCACACTTTCTTACCAGTGATCGCCACCGCTCCAGCGTCTCTGCATCCGTTGGATACGGTCCGTCTTTCAAGGATCCTGCGGGGTGGAGGACGGCCTCCCAGGTCAGTACCTGTTCATCCGGGATGCCCTCGGGCATGCGGAGAACTTCCTCATACGAGGGAAGGGATATGTTCTCAAAGTAGACGATCTGATTGATCGCATTTTGCTCGGTGCGTGTGCGGGCGGTAGCGGTCATCAGATCATGTAACGCATCTATGCCGCGGTCGGGTACGGCCAACACAATGCGTCGCGTCGGCTGATCAAGTTCCGTCTTGGACGGGGTGCGGTAAGCACCCCTATCGGGGCGGGAACCCACCGGTTCCGCGTCGATAGCTGCGAATAGGTCTGCCGGGAAGTAGCTGACCGCCAGGTAATTCGGCAGCAGCTTGGCCTCTATGTATACGCGCTCCGGCGCGCGGTAGGCGTCCTCAAGCCTATGGATCTGATCTTGGATCTGTTCTACCTGGGGCTTGAGCACGCGTATTGCTTCCTCAAGCGTCTGCGGATGGAACTTATCGCCTCCACCAGACGGTGGGCGTTCAACATTTTCAATCTTGAGTGCCTCTCCCCGGGTGAGCAGGGGACGCGGCTGGGGCTGCGCACTTGTGGGTTCGCTCATCGTTGAGCCTCCTATACCGGGCGATGGCCTTCGAGACGGTCGGGTGCGTCACGCCGCACATGGCGGCGATTTGTCGCTTCGACAGGTTCAGCTGATGTTCCATCTCATAGAAGAGTCTGTCACGTGACCGCCCGTGACGGGGCGAAGTCCGAGCGATCTCTTCGAGAAGGGGCTGATGAATCGGACGCGCTTCCAATACCGCACGTCGCACAGACAGTGTCCACATCCTAACCAGATCCGATCCCGTCATCCCCTCGGTGAGGTCAGCCACTAGGCAGGTCAAGTCGTCGTCGACCCGTCCGTCGGCCAACGACCGGAGGATCTGGCGTCTCTGCTCCCGGCCCGGTGACGAGTAGTTGAGAGTCCTCTCGAATCGTCGGAAGACCGCGGAATCCAGCAGATGGGAGTGATTGGTGGCAGCCAGTAGCAGGCTCGTTGCGGGCCAGCGGTCCAGCTCGACCAGGATGACGTTGACGATCCGCTTGAGCTCACCAACATCGGCATCGTCGTCGCGGCGCTTGGCGATTGCGTCGAATTCATCCAGCAGCAGCACGCACGGGCCGGAGCGGGCATATCTAAGCACCTCACGTATGTTGCGCCCAGAGTTACCCAGGTAACTGGAGACCGCCGAGGACAGGTCCAAGCTCACCAGGGGCAGTTCCATCTCCTGGGCGAGCCATTTGGCGCTCATCGTCTTGCCTACGCCCGGGGGGCCGCTCAACAGCACCGTGCGGGTCGGTTCGACGCCCTCCTTGCGAAGCTCATCGGCACGCGCGTACTCGGACACGATCGCCCGCAACGAGGCCATAAGCTGGGAGTCCAGGACGAGCCCGCGCCCATCGGGTGCGTCTTCGACATCCACCAGCGGCTGGAGAGTATCGGGCTCGCGGGGAACATCTGATGACCCCAGCCGCAGTCCGGCATCGGTTGCCAACGCCAGGTGTACTGCGTGCCGGAAGGCCGATGCGTCTGACACCTCCCGGGGGACACTCCGCATCAGACGAGTGGCGAGCCTGCGCACACCGGGGTCCTGGCCGCGTGTGCCGGCTCGGACCAGATCTACAACCGCTCGTTCGAGGTCCCCAAGCAGCGGTGTGTTGGCTGCTGTGCTCATGATTACCATCATAAACCAGGATTAATCGCCGCCATATCCTTATATGCGGTAACTTTGCTTTACAAGAGCGTCATCTTTACCACTTCAGGGCGAGGATGCTGCGCAGCCTCCCAGTCAACCGACAGTCCAGCCACTCCCCAGACGGCGCCGTGAGCGGCACCCTCCCAAGGCCGGTCTCCCGCCGCGGGCCCGGTTAGTCGCAGCGGGCCTCGGGCGCGGAGCATGCGCGCAATCGCAGTCGCAACTCGCCGGGCACGCACACGGATATGTACAGGCGCGGCCCGTCCACCGCGTCAGTGCCGCCCACATGACGCAGCTCCTCGCCGGGCTCATACAGGGGCGGCGCAGCACACGTGTCTCCGGCGATGCCGATCCGGAGCGAGCCTTCTCCCTCGCCCCAGGTCACCTCTTCGCCGTCGGGGATCCATACGTCCTTCCCGTACCGGGTGACCCCGCTGGCGGGAAGGTCCGGCAACGCCACCTCCAGACACACGTGGGTGCGGGGACCGCGGGTTTTCACTGTGAGATCCACGCCGTCGGGCCGGGGCAGCACCACCACCTCGGTGCTCAGGGTCACCGCGTCCCGCTCGCGCAGGGAGAAGGCCATCGCGGCGGCGAAGCGCCCCTCATGCTCCAGGGGGTAATCGCCTCCTGGACGACGCAGCCCATCCGGAAGCGGCTGATAGTAGTACGCCGTCGCCTCCTCACTGAGCAGGTATCCAGCCACCTCCGCCGTGCGCAGGCGCCTGATCCGCTCCGCCCGGAAGGGGCCCAGGCCGAAGAATGCGCGCGAGAGCCGCAGCGACCTGATTTCGACGTCGCCCACCCAGGCGTGCAGAAAAGTCGGGTTACAGGCCAGTCCCGACGCCGCACGCCTGAATACCGGCCAGTCCGAACCGCCGTTGAGGCACAGGTATTGGCGCCGACGACGTCGCACGACCAGTCCCGACGCGAATCTGCGCTCGTCGTCGCCCGGCGCTGCCGGCTCGAGCAGCGGTGCGGTGCAACGCGGGTCCAGCAGCGCGTTGCTGAGTTCGTCGCCCGGATCCGGCACACCCATGCGCCAAGCACGAGCGCACCACCAGGCCAGGTCCCGGCGGTTCCTGGTGACACTCGCCAGCCGCAGTTGGTGGTGGAACACACTGAGCGGGACGGTGTGGAACTGGTCCTGCCTGCGGGAATGAATGGTCTCCACGTTTCCGGACGGATCGGTCATGGCCACCACCGCTTCAAGATTGCGCACCACGACGTCCTCCAGGTCCGGTCGGCCTAGTTCTCGCGCCAGTACCAGCAGGCTCCGATTGGTGACGTGGGCCGCGTAATTGGCTGAGCGTTCGGAGTACTGCCCGTCGGGGTCGACGTCGATGCCCTCACTCAGCCACTGGTCGATGCGCGCGCGGCGTTCCGGATCCGGGCTGCGCGCGTCCAGCTTGGCCAGGGCCTGGCACAGCTCCCAGCGGTGGTTGGGCGTGTGCACGCCGCCACTGCGCAACGGCTCATCCAGCCATTCCACACAGGCATCAAGAGTCTCCTTGAGTCGGCCGATCAACTGCTCGTCGACGTCGGGGCCTGCGGCCGCACCTCCCGCATCCGGGGGCGGGTCGAGGAGCCGCAGCGTATCGAGCACGTCGTTGGCGGTGAAGGCGGTATCGGGCGGGGACTGGAGGTTGCCGCCGTCGAACAGTCCCGTCGGCCCCTGCGCCTCAAGCAGTGCCCGCCCCATCCGGGCCGCTGCGCAAAGCAGTCGACCTTCTCCGTTCATCCTCGCCCCGGGCGCGCGATAGCACGCGGTCAGTACCTTGATCAGACGGGCTAGCACGCGGTGGGACGGGCTTGAGCGCAGAAGACCGTCCAGCTCCCTCAGCACGCCCGCCGCCTGCCGCTGCGCCAATGCGGTTACTTCGGCGAGGTAAGTCATCGCGGGATCAGTCCTTGATTCCTGTGCTCAGGTCCGCGCCCATGATATTGCGCTGGAAAATCAGGTATATTACCAACAACGGCAGGATCGAGATGATCGATGCCCCTAGAAGGACCGTCCAGTTGATGTTCTCCGCGCCGACGATCGAGCGCAGCGCCACCTGCAGCGTGAACTTGTTCTTATCGGAGATGACGATCAGCGGCCATATGTAATCGTTCCAGCGCCACTGGAAGGAGAAGATCGCCAACGTGAGCACAATCGGCCGGGACAGCGGCAGCATGATGCGGAAGAAGGTGGAGAACTCGCCCGCTCCGTCCAGCCTCGCCGCCTCGAGCAGTTCATTGGGCACCGTCAGGAAGAACTGCCGGAACATGAACACGCCCGTGGCCGTCATGATCGAGGGCATTACCAGCCCGGAAATACGGTTGTACAGACCCAGATCACGGATGACCAGGAACGTCGGGGACAGGATGACCTCCGTAGGCAGCATGGTGGTCATGAGCAGGGCGATGAACAGCACCTTGAGCCAGCGGTTGGAGTACTTCGCCAGCGCATAGCCGGTTGCGGCCGAGACAATGACCGTCAGCACCGTCGTGGTGGAGGCGACGATGAGGGTGTTCTTGAAGTAGGTGGCGAACTCGAATCGGGTCCAGGCCTGGGTATACCCGGCCAAAGTCCACTGCCGGGGCAGGAATGACAGGGGGAAGGAGAACAGTTCCCCTCCCGGTTTGAATGAGGACAGCAGGAACCACAGCACCGGAAAGCCGTAAACCAGGGCGACCAGCCACATCGCGGCGGTGAGCAGAGGAGACTTCCGGGTGTGCGCGACCTCCTGCTCGGAATGTCGCCTCGCCCGGCCGCGGGCACCGGGCTGCTGCCTCCCGGACATTCTTGACGTTGGCCCCGCCGACCGGGTTGGCCGGGCCGGCTGCGTCGTCGCCGTCATCGTGCCTCCCTGCGGTTGTTCACGTACAGCTGGGCCAGGGACAGCACCAGGAGGATGACCATGAGGATCATTGAGGCGGCGGATGCGTAGCCGATCTTCGCCTGGGAGAAGCCCGTGGTGTAGATGTACTACACGATCAGGTTATTGGCGGTTCCCGGCCCGCCCCCGTTGACCGCCTGGACCATGGCGAACTCCTTCATCGCACCGAGGGTTGCCAGCAGGATCACCATGAACGAGGTCGGGCGTATCGACGGCATGGTCACGTGCCAGAAGGTCTGCCACGGGGTGGCGCCGTCGAGGGCGGCGGCCTCCTTGAGACTGCGGGGGACGTTGCGAAGGGCGGAGATGAACAGCAGCATGGAGAAGGCGGTTCCGGCCCAGGCGCCCGCGAAGACCACCACCATCAGTGACAGGTCGGCGTCAGTCTGCCATTTGGGCCCCGTTCCTCCCATTTGGGCGATCAAGTAGTTGATCAGTCCGAAGCTCTCACCGAACAACCAGCGCCAGATTACGCCGACCACTATCGGCGAGATCAGCCACGGCATGAAGAACACCAGCCGCGCCAGGGACCTTCCCAGCACGCGTTCACTGGTGAGGAACACCGCCGTCAGCAATGACAGCACATAGGTAAGCGGCACAGCGATGACCGCGTACTGGAAGGTGCGCGCCAACGCACCATAGAAGTCCTCGTCACCGAACAACTCCGCGTAGTTGGCCAGTCCTACTATCTCGTAGCTCCCCCGCCCACGGTAGTCGGTGAAGGAGTAGAACAGGCCCGCGGCCGCCGGCCATATGAAGAAGACCGCGTACAGGCCAATAATGACGGCGGTGAATACGAGCGGCTGCCATCGGTAGGTTCCCGGGGACCGTCGCCTCCTGAATCCGCCGGCATGCTCGGTGCCTCCCGCCGCACCCGTCCGGCCCCGGTGCCGGTCGCTCATTGTCGCCAACATCCTCGAACTCATCCGAGTCCTTGCGCCTGGCCCGCAGCGGGTCAGGACACGCCGCCCACCTGCTCGGTCAGCTGAGTCTCAATGGCAGTGATCTTCACGTCGACGTCCTGTTCACCACCGAGGTACTTGATCACCTCGTCGCGCAGGGGGTCGCCGTCCATCGTCTTACCGGCGTTCTGCCACTTCAGTTGAGAGGCGATCTGGTATCCGGCCACGTCAGGCGCGGCGGCGATCTCGTTGTTGTAGACGTCGAAGGCCTCCTGAGCGAACTCATAGTCCACCGCGAGTCCTTCTACTGACGGCAGTGCGCCGGCGAGTCGACAGTACTTCGAGTAGGGCTCCTCACGGTACATCCAGGAGATGAACTCCTTGGCCGCCTGACCATGTCCGTTGGCGTCGAACGCCACCATCAGGTTGGTGCCCAGGTTGGTGGCCCGGGTGGGCTGGGCCGGCATATACACCGACGCCCATTCGAAGTCCGTGATGTTGGCGTTGAAGTCGGCCAGTTGCCAGACGCCCGAGTAGTAGGCGGCGACCCGCCCAGACTTGAACAGGGCGGAGGGATCGTCCTCCGACAGCCACACCGAGCGGGGCATGGTGGCGTCGTCGTTCATACCGCGGAAGAACTCCAGGGCGGTACGGGCCGCCGCATCGGTCGTGTACGCGCCGTCTTGACCCTCGACGAAGCCCTCGGAGCCGAACTGATAGAGGAAGGAGCGCAGCCGGTGCGACGTACGGTCCATCACCAGCCCATAGGCGGCTGCGGTCCTCTCCCTGACCCGCGTGACCGTCTCCACGAACTCGTCCCAGGTCCAGATGTCCCCCTCACTGGTGGGATAGGTCACGCCGCCCTGCTCGAACAGGGTCTTGTTGATGAACAGTCCCACCGCCGTGAGCGCCGCGGGCAAGGTGGTGACCCGATCCTCGTCGTCGGGCACCAGCAGGCTGCTCATAATGCCCCGTTCGGAGGCGACGTCGGCCAGATCCACCAGATCCTCAGAGAAGGTGGGGTCGACCGAGGGAATCCGGCCGATATCGGGAAGATCGTTGGCCAGGGCGGCATTGACCAGCTTAGTGTTGAAGTCGTCATAGGCGACGTCGACGATCTCGATGTGGATGCCGGTCTCCGCCTCATAGTCGGCGGCGAGCGCGGCGTAACCGCCTCCCTCATTGGCGTCACCCGAGAGCCAGAAGGTGAGTGTGTCGGTTTTCTCCTCTCCGGAGGAGGATCCGCCGGAGCCGCAGGCGGCCAGAGCCAGCCCGGGCACGGCGAGCAGAGCGCCCCTGGTGAATGAGCGGCGTGTCACCGGGACCGACCCGGCAGGCAGAGAGATGCGGAGGTGGGTGCCGGAAGATGGGGGTGCCGTGTACGGCTGCGCCTTGACGGGCGTGGGTGATCTCCTTCCCTTCATTGCAAACGAGATCTGGTGACAGCGTAGGATGGATGTTCCAATAAGTCAAGTACTGATCTACTTCGATAGTTTTGCCTCTAATGAGTCATGATCGAACTTCCGTGCGTGCCTTAAAGTTCATGGCGGACCGAGGTGCCCCGGGTTTCACTGTGCCAACCGCGGAGCATGGAACCTGAAGCCCTGGCAGTGCATCTCATGCGGACCGGCCACCGGACAGGGAGTGCATCCATGCAGCCGGGACGTCTACACGCCCATAACAGTTGGAGGAGTCCGAATGCTCTTGGGAGACGACGCACAAGCTCTGCCGTCGAACCGACGCGACCAGATCCTCAAGCGCCTCAAGCTCCGGGGAAGCGTACGCACAGCGGCGCTGGCCGAAGAACTTGGCGTAACCCCCATAACCGTCCGACGCGACATCAACGAGCTGGCACAACAGGGCCTGGTCAAGCGCGTGCGCGGAGGGGCCCGCCTCGCCGTCGACCCGCACTCACCCACGCTGCTGGAAGCGGGCACGACCATGGGTTTCATCGCTCCCTCACTGGACTTCTACTGGCCCAGCATCATCGAAGGGGCCAACCGTGCCGCCGATGAGATCGGCGCCCGCATACTGCTGCAAGGGTCCACCTTCTCCGCCCGCGACAACCTGAGCCAAGTCAAGCAACTGGTGGACCACACGCAGCTCGACGCGCTCGCGGTCGTCCCCGATGTGGAGTCCGCAGACAGCGACCGGCTGATCCAATACCTTGAGCAGTTGGACATGCCGCTCGTCCTGGTCGAGCGGGAGGCGAAACCGCGTTCTTTCATGTCACGCGGCTTCGACTCCGTCGTCGCAGATCATCACCGGGGCGGAGAGATCAGTGTGCAGCACCTGCGCAGTCTCGGACACCGAGGCATCGCTCTGCTCCTGGACAAGCCGATCCCCTCCCGACACGCCATCGCAGCCGGCTGTGCGCAGGCGCTGAATGCGGAGAGCCTCGAACCGGCCATTCGTTGCGACACCACCCAGGAGGAGGGCGGCACCCGCCTGGCACGGATCAAGGACTTCACCGCGCACTGCACCGCCAAGGGTGTCACCGCCATTGTGGTCCACTCCGACGAGGCCGCTCTGTTGGTGCTGGAGTGCCTCCTGGACTCTGGCGTCTCGGTTCCCGAGGAGATGTCGGTCATTGCCTACGACGATGAACTCGCCGCTATCGCTCGTCCCGCGCTGACCGCCATCGCACCACCCAAGCAGGCGCTCGGCAGCCACGCCATCCGGACTCTGGCCTCCAGGCTGACATCCCCGGAGGTGCCGTGCACACACCTGCGCATCGAACCCACCCTCATCGTCCGCGACTCCACCGGCCCCGCACCCTTACGGCAGTAGCGGCCCTTCCGGTTAGCGGCATGAGTTTGAGGGCTCTTCGTGTTTGGGGGTGTTAGCGCCTGTGGCCGAACTCGTCTACTACGCCGGTTCGTGCTCTACTACGCCGGTTAGGTGTCTGCTGAAGGGCTACGAAGCCTTCACCACAGGTCTAACCGGCGTACCCAACGCCGAAGGGGCGTACCCAACGCGATCCCCGTCCACGGCCCGCAGCCTCGGCACCACCAACTAGCGCAGGCCCGCCACCAAACCGCAGAGCCCGCACTCCCAGCACCGCGGGGCTCCGCACTCCCAGCCTCTCCACGCCACTGTGGTGGTCGTGGCGGGTCTGGTCGCCGGGTCCCCGGCCCTAGGCCCCCGAGCCCCGCGCACAGCGGGGCACGAACGCGATTCGGGCCCAGGCCCCACTTGGGGGCCCAGGCCCGAACCAGCCAGGGATCTTGCGTTCAGGGACCGGCGTTCCCTGCCGACGTGTATAACTCTGCCAGCGCGCAATGATTACAACATCGGCCATTCGGCGGTCCGATTCGGCTAGCCAATCGACGGAGACCCACCCGCCAATCGGCCAACACGTCCCGCCAAGACCGGCAGATCCCGAGTATACGGCTTGTTTTCAGTCGTTTCTCGGTCTGCTCCGACGCGGTGCGCGGCGATGTTCCAGGGTCCGCCTGGTACGCTCATTGCGCCCCGTTCGAGGCAGATCACACTAATAGAACTACAGGTTGACACCGACATGACTGATGTCCCGCCCCCGGAGACCCCGGAACGCGCCCAGGCCACGTCACCGGTCGGCATCCCGCGCATTGGCGTCACCCCTGTGGTCGGCAAGCCGCCGTCGGCCACTCGCGATGACGCCCCAACTGCGGCCCCCCGCACCACGGCGCTACTGGTGGACGCCCCCGAACGACGCCTGCGCCGAGCCGAGGATCTGCTCGACCTGTCCATCGCCGCGCTGATCCTGGCCTTCATGATCATCCTGGCGGCCTACGCCCACGCCACCACCACCGGCGTCACCCTGGACGTGCAGAACGCGCTCGCCGTGGTGCTGCGTCGTGTCCTTGTCTTCCCCCTGCAGGCCATTGAGGGCCTGATTACCTTCGTGGTCCCGGTGGCCGTGATCATGCACAACCTGCTGCGTCGAGCCTGGCAAACGGCCGGCGAGGCGCTGCTGGCCGGGGCCGGTGGCTTCATCCTGGCCTGGCTGAGTCTGTGGGCGCTGGACACCTGGGGTCCGGCCGTACTCGCCTCCGGCCTGACGGTGACGGCCTCCGGCACGGCCCGAGTCGGCATCTCCACGGTTTTCGCCACCTTGGCCGGTCTGCTTACGGGCGCCGGTGAGCGGCGTTCCTCCCCGGTCATCCGCTATACCTGGACCGCCGTGTGGATCGTCGTGGGCCTGGCTGTGCTGCGTGGCGCCATTACGCTGCCGGGCGCGGTGATCTCCATCCTGTTGGGCCGCCTGCCGGGGCTGGCGGTGCGTTACGCCTTCGGGGTGGACGACACCAGCGCCCACGGCGTCGCCCTGGTGCGGGCGCTGCGTCGGGCCGGCATTGATGCCGTCCGGGTGGTCCGCATGGACCGCGCTCCTGACGCCCGCGCCTGGACGGTGGAGACTCAGGCGCCGCTGGGTTATACCGAGCGCGTCCGGGAGACGCCGCTGACCACCCCCACCGGGCTCGACGACGCCGCCACCACCGCTGACGACCCCGCTGCGCCCACTCCGGCCGCGGCAACGCCCGCACCGCAGGCGCCCGCGCCGGTGCCGCCGGAGGACACCTCCACGATTACGCCCGCCGACGACGTCGATCTGGCTGCCGTACTGGCCGAGGCCTCCTCCGCGGCACTGGCCGACGGGAGACTCTCCGTCCACCGCATGTACGCCGTCTGGGACGGCGCGGGGGTGCGCCGCGACGTGACGGTCCTGGACGCCGACCGTCAGGTGGCGGGTTTCCTCACCACTCTTTGGGACCGGGTGCGGGTCAAGGGTTTGTCTCCCGAACGGGATCTGTCGGTGCGCACGGCGGCCGAGCACGCCGCCCTGATGATCCTGGAGGCGGGGCGGGCCGGCGTGCGCGCGCCCACCCTGGTTGGCATGGCCGAGGCGGACGAGTCCGTGCTGCTGGTGACCGACCACATCTCCGGCGCCCGCGCACTGGCGGACCTGGAGGAGGTCGGCGATGACGTGCTGACCGACCTGTGGGATCAGATCAGTCGCGCCCACACGGCCGGACTGGCCCACCGGGACCTCGATTCCGCCCGCGTCATCGTCGACGACGCGGGCTCGGTGTGGCTGCTGGGCTGGGAGTCGGGGGAGACGATCTCCTCCGAGCTGTCCCGCCGGGTCGACCTCGCCCAGCTGCTGGCCCTGACCGCGGCGCTTACGGACGTCGATCGCGCCATCGCCGCCGCCTCCCGCTCGCTGAGTACCCAGCAGTTGGCCTCTATCGCCCCGATGCTGCAGCGGATCGTACTTCCGGCCGCTACCCGTGAGGCCATGGGCCGGCGCGGCAAGGTGTTGCAGGAGCTGCGCGACGCCCTGGTGGATCTCACCCCGACGGCGCATGCGGAGCCGGCCAAGGTGACCCGTTTCTCTCCGCGCACGGTCATTATGGCGGT
The DNA here is from genome assembly GCF_030530635.1 of Actinomyces sp. Lineage (GTDB taxonomy): Bacteria > Actinomycetota > Actinomycetes > Actinomycetales > Actinomycetaceae > Actinomyces. Next base: position 8,760 of record NZ_JAUMUL010000022.1, on the reverse strand, counting down.
CGTCGGGCTGGTGGCCCTGTGGACGCTGCTGGCACGCCTGAACATTGAGCAGATCACCGACGCCGTGGCGGGCGCGAATCTGTGGTGGATGCTGGGGGCGCTGGTCTTCTCACTGGCCACTTACGTGGGAGCGGGGCTGACGCTGGTGGCCTTCAGTCCGGTGAAACTGCCCCTGTGGAAGTCCACCGAGGTGCATCTGGCCTCTTCCGTGGTCGCTCTGGTGGCGCCGGCGGGTGTGGGCGGGGCCGCCATCAACTTGCGCTTCCTGTCCCGCAAGGGGGTGCCGACGGCGATCGGCGTGGCCACGGTGGCGCTGGTGCAGGTGGTGCAGTTCGTCGTCACCATAGTGCTGCTGATCATTGTGGCGGCCACAACCGGCCAGTCCACTAGCCTCACTCTGCCCAGCGGCTGGGTGCTGGTGATCGCCGTGGCCCTGGTTGCGGTTGTGGCCACCGCTCTTTTCATTCCGAAGGTGCGCAGTTGGGTCTGGGAGAAGATCGAACCGACCTATCGGCAGGTGTGGCCGCGACTGGTGTGGGTGATGTCCAATCCGGTGAGGCTGGCGCTGGGTGTGGGTGGTTCCGTGCTGCTGAGTCTGAGCTACATCCTGTCCTTCGGGGCGAGTCTGTGGGCCTTCGGGCACACCCTGTCATTCTCGGTTCTGGCGATCACCTATCTGGCGGCGAACACGGTCGGTTCTGTGGTGCCCTCCCCCGGTGGTATCGGCCCGGTGGAGTTGGCGTTGACCGCCGGCCTGGTCACTGCGGGCGTGCCCAACGGCGTGGCACTGTCCACGGCGATCGTCTACCGCCTGGTCACCTTCTGGATTCCTATTCCTGTGGGCTGGTTGAGTCTGCAGCGCCTGCAGAAGCACGCGGACCTGTGAGGCGCGCCCGCGCCCTGCCGCTAAGACTCTGATAGGAGTCCGCTAAGAGCGACGCCATCCGCCGAACGGACCAACCGTTAGGGGGATGCACGCGAAGTGGCTTGCGACAATACTTGGGGCGATGCATCCTTGAAGGAGCCCTGATGTACATTGAGGAGATTCTCGCCATCGCAGTCGGCAGCATGGTAATTGCCGTCATCGCCTTTCGCGTGTCTCGCCGCCGCTACCGGAAGTACCTGATGGCCAGGGCGGCGGTGGGGGGCACCATCACCGATGCCGCGCTGCTCAACGCGCTCCGGGCCATCATTCGCACCGTCACCACGGCGGTCGCCGGCGCCATGGCGTGGACCGTAGTGCTGCCGTTCGCGCACCAGTTCTTCACCCTTCCGCAAACGCTCATAACCTGCGGGGCCATTCTCCTGCTGTCCACCGTGCTCGCCTGGATATACGGCAGATACGCGGTACTGGCCGAGCTGGCCCGCACCCGTCACCTGGAGCTGCCCCAGCGTCCGTGGCTGTTCCCGGACAGGGTCCGCTTGTGATACACCTTGCCCCTGCACGCCCCTTCGGCCCGGCCGGCCGCCCGCACTCCTCCGACCGAACTCCGGCAACCCGAGCGGACCTGCCACCTGACCTCCCCCGCAATATCCCTACAGGAGCCCCATGTCCTCTCCCCGCACCACCGGCTGGTCCCTGCTGCTCATAGGCTTGGCCCTGAGCGCCCTGGCCGCCCACACGCACGCCGGCTGGCTGTGGCTCGTGGCAATCCTGTTACTGGTGGTCTCCATGGCCGCCCTGGCGGTCGGCTTCGTCAACGACGGCGATGCTCCCCCGGACGAACCGTGTTCCTGAGCCCGGCGGCGGGCTCGGCAGCCGTTACGCAGACGGAGTTGCCTTACGCGGGCGAGCAGGCTGAAAGGCCGCGTGCAAGCCTCGGCCGTACCATCTCCCGCCGCCATCAACCACCTCAATCGCAACAACCTGCCGAGCCTACGCCTCCACCCGGCTTGTTAAAGTGATATTGCAGGGCAACGAGGGGAGAGGAGCCATGGCCGAACTGGGCGAGGCCATCGCCTCCACGGTGCTGCGCGCACGCACCGCCCTCCTGCGCCCACCCGAGCCCCTGCCCTCTCGCCGCATCTACGTGATCATCGGAGCGGTCGTCGGAATCGGGAACTTCGCTGCCAACTGGGCGATCCGCAGCATACCCGCTCCCATTGATATGGTCTTCATTGTGGTCGCAGCCGTCATTGTGACGCTTCTCCCCCTGCACCCCCGGCCCGGGGTACTGGTCTACCTGTGCTGCTGGACCCTGCTGATACTTCTTCCGAACACCGACCTGTCGGACATGCTTTTCGCCAGCGTGGCCTTCGCATTCTTCCTCGGGCGTTTCTTCCGGCCCTTGCCGGCTTTTTCCTGGTTTCTGGCAGCGCTGTTCATCGAAATACTCATCCTGACATCCTCGGGAATCTCCGGCGCCGACCTATCCAATGCCCTGGGTTCGACCGGATTCCTCGTGATTCTAGGGGCCCTCCTGATCCCACTCGGCGCGCTGGTGCGCTTCATCGAGGCCTCCCGCCTGGCCGATGCCGAGCACGCGGATGCACAGTTGGAAGAGATGCGCCTGGATATCGCCCGCGAGATGCACGACCTGGTGGCCTACTCCATGTCCCAGACCGCGCTGCGCGCCCAGCGGGCCGCGGCCGATGCCTCCTACCCGGCCGCTGCCCGCGACGAGTTCGCCGCCCTGGAGGCCACCGCCTCCGACGCCCTGCACGAGCTGCGCCTGCTGCTGCGCACCCTGCGCCAGCCCGCCACCACCCAGGAGCCTCCCATTGCCACCGGAACCGGCCTGGGCGGGGTGGTCACCGATCTCGCCACCGCGGTCAGCGCCGTCAGTGCCGACGTCTCCGCCGCCGGCTTCGAGATCACCTACCACTGCCGGGGCGAGGCCGCCCTCACCCGCATCCAGGCCACCACCCTGTCCCGGGTGGCCCGGGAAATGGGCGCCAATATCATCCGCCACGCCGATCCCGGCGCCCCCGTCACCATGACCCTGTCCCTGGGGCCACAGGTCATTCGCCTGGTAGCCACCAACCGCGTGCGCGCCACCGACGCGCATCTGCCCCGCTCGGGCACCGGCCTGTTGGGCATGCGCGAGCGCCTGGCCACCATCGGCGGCACCCTGACCACACTTGCAGAAGACGGCTCCTGGATGGTCACCGCAACCGTCCCCGTGGCCGAACCCCGTAACATCCCCTCACCTCCGGAGAATCAGCCATGATTTATGTAGGCATCGTCGATGATGACCCGCTCGTACGCCGCACCCTCGCCGATCTGCTCACCAATGAGAGCATTGAGGATATTCAGGTGGCCTGGTCCGCCCGTGACGCCCATGAGGCCCTCGACTACCTGCGCTCCCAGGGGCCGGAGTCCGAGGTACAGGTGCTGCTGCTGGATGTGCAGATGCCGGACCTGGACGGCGTGGCCCTGGCCAAGATCCTGCGCCGTGAACGCCCGGAGATCGCCATACTCGTGCTGACCACCTTCGTGGCCGACTCGGTGGTGGACCGCGCCCTGGCCGCGGGCGTGCGCGGCTTCATCGCCAAGGAGGATCCGGTGGAGACCCTGGCCGCCAGCATCCGGCACGTCGCCACCGGCAACATGGTGCTCTCCCCCACCTCCTCCGCCATTATCACCGCCAAACCCGAGCGCCGCCTGGCCGCCTCACCGGAGCCCCCGAGTTCACCGGCCACGGCCGCCGACGTGCTGCCCCCCGGGGTCACGCTGTCTCCCCGGGAGGTGGAGGTACTCGCCCTCATGGCCGAGGCGCGGACCAACAAGCAGATCGCCCATACCCTGGGCGTAAGTGACGCCACCGTCAAGACTCATGTCTCCACCCTGATAGCCAAGCTGGGGGTGCAGGACCGCGTCGGCGCGGTGGTCTACGCCCTGCGCACCGGCCTGGTCTGACATCCCGGGCGCCTCCGCCGATCGGCCTAGCCATATGGACGATACCGGCGCGCACGAAATCCGGAAACATGGGCCAAGATCTAGCTGCTATCGCAGCATCTCCTCTTACAGAAAGAGTCTCACAGTGATTCTCATTGACACCGCAGGCAAATTCTCATGGAATGTCTTGGCCGCCATTGGGTACCGGAACAACTCACGCTGGTGGTGACCCTCGACGCTTGAGTTGCGGCGCGGCCCGGACTGGATCCGGTGCCGCGCCGTCGTCGTCTCCCCGCCGGGCCTCCATCCCGGCCTCCCCGGTCACCCTCCACCGGGCTTCCACCCGACTCCCGCCGCCGTCTTGGCCCACCCGGCGCCATCCCACTTCGATAGGCGCCTCCAATAATCCCCCGATCGATCCACCCAGATGGCCGATCACTGACGGACGCTACCAGTGTGTAATACGTGCCGTTCTAGCAACGGCCGAGCATGCGACTTACAAGCTCGTTCGGTCCGCGCACTCGTAACCCGTATCGGCCCCGGGCCGATCCTTCTTCGGAGCACACACATGAACTTGAGCACCACGCGGCAGTCGCGGCGTCAACAGGGGGCACGCATCGCCTTCTCCAACACTCAGAACCACGACTGCACTCGTCGGCCCGGTGAGAAAGCTGAGAAAGCGAAGAACTCCATGTCAGTGCCCGTCACACCAACCCGCCGCAGCACCGCTTCCCCCGCGCTACTGTCCCTGTGCGACGAACCGGAGATCCAGTCCGTCCTGGACCTGCTGTCATTCATCCAGAACCCGCGGCTGGCCGATCTGCGCGTACTGGAACTGTCCTGCGGGGCCGGCCCCGTCACCCTGCCCGTAGCCGCCGCCGGCCACCGCATCCTGGCCACGGACTCGCGGAGCGAATCGATCGACGTGCTCAACGCCCGCATCAGCGATCTGCGCAGTGCTCGACCGGCAATCGCCGCCCGAATCGAGACGCAACGGCTCGACATGACCGACTTCCAGTTCACCGAGAAGTTCAAGGCCGTATGCATCCCCTCCGGCGCCATCACCGCCCTGCCCCCCGAGCAGCGCCGCGAGACCATCCACCGGGCCACCACGCACCTGATCCCCGGCGGCCGCCTCATCCTGTCCGCCGAACACGTGCGCCCGGAGGCGCCCGCCAACGCCACCTTCACCGCCCGTCCCGGCATCACCCTGACCGAGCGGATCGACCACGCACGCCGTCGGCGTCGGGTCACCCTCACCCGCGGCCAGGAGACCCGCACCCGCGACCTCTTCCTGGTAACACCCCACGACCTGCTGCGCGACTTCGAAGAGGCCGGCGTCACGGTGGACTACCGGCACTTCATTCCGGACGCCCGCCGCCCCCACCACACCAATATCGTCTTCGGCACCGTCAAGCTGCACTGAAGCTCCGAACGGCGTCCGGCAAGCCCGCGGGCGCACCAGCGCCGGCCCGGCCGACCGAGTCGGTAGGCTCGCGTCGATGACTTCAGTTCACGCCCGTCCTAAACGCCCGCCCACACCGGCCGACCACGCACCCGCGAGACCGGTTGGTCGGCTGTCGGCCGCCCTGGTGGTGGGCGTCGGCGCAGCCTCCATGATCGTCTACTCGCTCGGCCAGTGGCGCGCCATGGAAGTGCCCAGCTGGGATCTGGCGATCTTCTCCGAACTGGCCAAGGCCTACTCCCGCCTGCAGGCACCGATCGTCCCGATCAAGGGCGAGGGCTACAACCTGCTGGGCGACCACTTCCACCCGATCCTCGTCCTCCTGGGTCCGGTTTGGCGGCTGTTCCCCAGCCCCTTGGCCCTGCTAGTGCTGCAGGACCTGCTGCTCGCCGCCTCGGCCTGGCCGCTGACCCGGCTGGCGACACGGCTGCTCGGCCCGCCGGTGGCCACGGCACTCGGCCTGTTCTACGTATTGTCCTGGGGCCTGCAGGGAGCGGTCGCCTCCCAGTTCCACGAGATCGCCTTCGCCGTGCCGCTGCTGGCATGGGCGTCGGTGGCCTTCGTGGAGGGGCGCTGGCGCAGTTGCGCCCTCTGGCTGGTACCCCTGGTACTGGTCAAGGAGGATCTGGGACTCACCGTCTTCATGGCGGGCCTGGCCATCGCCCTGCGCGGCCGACTGGGAGCACCGCAGCAGCCCGCCCGCCGCGGCCCGGCATGGTGGCGCGCCCTGAGCACCACCCGGCTCGGACTCGCCCTGGCCCTGTTCGGCGTGGCCGCCTTCCTGCTCACGGTCGGGCTCCTCCTGCCGGCACTGAGCCCCTCGGGAACCTGGGAGTACGGCCTTTCCGGCGACGGCAATTCCACCGGGCTGATCGCCCGCCTGTTATCCTCCGAGGTCAAGTTGCAGACCCTGGGCATGTTGGCGTGCACCGCCGGCCTGATCGGACTCGCCTCACCCTGGATGACCCTGGCCCTGCCCACCCTCGCCTGGCGCCTGCTGTCCTCCAACGAGTTCTACTGGAGCTGGCAGAACTGGCACTACAACGCCGTGCTGATGCCGATCGCGATCGGCGCCCTGCTCGACGTCGTCGCCCGCATCCAGGCGCGCCGCCCCCTGCCCGAAACCGGCCCCGCCGACTCCGCCGAACTGGCCGAACCCGACGCCGAAGAACCCGCCGAACCGGCCGGCCGGACCCCTCCGAGACGGCCGGCCGTGCCCATGTGGGAGCAATGGGCGATCGTCCTGGCCATCCTGGTGCCCCTCACCATCGGTATCACCACCGCCCGTGACCTGCCGCTGTGGGCCCTGCTGCGCCCCGACTACGGCACGGCCCCCACCCGCGCCGCGGCCGCCGACCAGGTCATGGAGCTGGTACCCGACGGGGCGAGCGTCGTCACCGACCTCGGTCTGCTGGCCTACCTGGTCCCCGACCACACCGTCTACTGGATCGGCACCGCCACCGTCGACACCGACTACGTCGTCATCGACTCCCACTCCTCCGCCTGGGGCGGGAACCCGCCCACTAACGCCGCCGAATGGGCGACCGACAAGTCGACCCGGGGATCCACCTATGAGCTGATGCTGGAGGTCGACGGATACCAGGTGGCCCGGCGGGTCTCCTGAATCCCCGCGCGGCACCCGTCAAGCACACGGGGCGCGCAGAACTGTGCCCCGGCACCCACGCGGCGCCCCGATGGGTAGAACTACCCGTCGCCTGACCGCCCGGCTCGTGGGATGAGTATTCCCCGCAATCGCCCGGCATGTAACAATTCCGGTGTAAACCCAGGGGACCTCGAGCGGCTGCCCCGGCCCGGAAAGGCGGACATGTCCCTCTTCATGTGGTGTGCCGTCATCGGCTGCGGTGCCCTGGTGGTGTCCTTGCTACTCGACGGCCTATTGGACGGCCTGGATGACCTGTTCTTCGACGGCTCACTGCCGGTACTGGCCTGCGCGCTGGGCGTGTTCGGCGCCGTCGGCATGGGAGTACAGGCCCTGGCGGGCGAGCGCGGCAACACACTGATCCTGATCGGCGTCCCACTCGCAGTCGCCCTCGTGGCCGGGGCGGGCACACGCGCCGTGTGGCGCCGCCTGCGCCGATCCATGCCACGCAACGCCGTCCCCCTCACGGCCGGAGAACTGGTCGGCACCGAGGTGCGCGTGGTGTGGTGGAAGGACGGGCGCGGTGAGGTCATCGCCACCTCTCGGGGGCACCAGGCCACCCTGCCCGCCCGCTCTGACGATCCCCTGCGGGGCGGCACCATCGCCTGGGTGGTGGATGCCGGTGCCGATGACACGCTCGTCGTCGGACGCGTCGACCCGCCCACAGTGCCACCGGCACTGCCGAACCGCCCCGTAGCACCCACCGGGTGACCCGGTCCCTGCCGCCACCGCACCCCCACGATTCCCGAAACAACCATAAGAACACCCATAGAAAGGGGCGTAATGCTCTACGCCATCATCGCCGTCGTCGTACTGGTACTCCTGCTGGCCGCCTACATGCTCTCCCGGGTAGTCGTGGTGCCCTCCAACATGACCGGACTGGTATCCGGCTCCACCCGCAACGGCGAGGTCAAGATCATCCGCCCCGGTGGGCGCGACTTCGTCCTGCCGATCATCCAGTCCATCCAGTACCTGCCCTTCACCCAGAACACCATCGGCTTCCAGGTGACCGCCGAGGACGAGAACAAGATCAACGTCTCCGTCTCCGCCGTCGCCGCCGTCAAGGTCGGTGACTCCGACCAGCAGGTGCGGGCGGCCGCCAAGCGCTTCCTGGGCAAACCGAACACCGACCAGGCGATCGCCGACTCCTCCCGCGACGCCCTGATCGGCTCGCTGCGCTCCATCATCGGCCACATGACCGTCACCGACCTGATCTCCGACCGCGACGCCCTCCAGCAGAACGTGTTCGACGACGCCAAGTCGGTCATGGCCAACATGGGCCTGGAGATCGACGTGCTGCAGATCTCCGAGATCACCGACGCCTCCGGATACATCGACTCCCTGGGCGTACCCGAGCAGCAGCGCGTGGAGAAGGACGCCCGCGTGGCCCGCGCCAACGCCGAACGCGAGGCCAAGGACGCCGAGGTGTCCTCGCGCCAGCAGATCGCCGAGCGCGAGCGCGACCTGGCCCTGCGCCAGGCCCAGCTCAAGGCTGAGACCGACAGGGCCCAGGCCGAGGCCGACTCCTCCGGCCCGCTGGCCCGCGCCGCCAAGAAGCGGGAGATCGCCGTCATCGAGCAGGAGGCGGCCGAGGCCCAGGCGGCCCTGACCGAGCGCGAACTGGACTCCACGGTGCGTAAGCCCGCCGACGCCGCCCGCTACCAGCGCGAGCAGGAGGCCGAGGCCGCCAAGGCCGAGTCGATCCGCCGGGCCGAGGCGGAGGCCGAGCGCACCCGCCTGGACGCCGAGGCCCAGGCGCAGGCCACCGTCGCCCGCGCCGAGGCCCAGGCCCGCGCC
>NZ_JAUMUL010000021.1 GCF_030530635.1 Actinomyces sp. | reverse complement strand
GGTAGAAGTCACGTGCCGAGGTCGGTAGAAGTAGCGGTAGGAGGACAACGTCCATCATCTAGGATGAAACACGTGGCAGAAAGGCAGGTTGCCCGAGCGGATGGCAGCATCGACCGGGGTGCGCCCGGCGCCAATGATCCGGCGTCGGCGCGCGTGGATGTGTGGTTGTGGAGTGTGCGCCAGGTCAAGTCCCGCTCCGCCGCAACCGCCGCCTGCCGCGCCGGACATGTCCGCATCAACGGGGAGACCGCCAAACCGTCCCAGCATGTGAAGATCGGCGACGAGATCCGCTATCGCGTGCAGGGATTTGATCGGCTATTGCGAGTACAACGCATCCTGATCAAGCGGGTCGGCGCGCCGATCGCCCGCGAGGCCTACACCGACTTCTCTCCCCCGCGGCCGACTCCACTGGATGCACCGGCGGCCATCATCCGGGAACGCGGTGCCGGGCGCCCCACTAAGAAGGAGCGCCGCCAGCTCGACGCCTTGCGTGCGACTCGGGGCTCCACCGTGGACATTGAGCACCTGCTCGATGAGGACTGAGAGGGGCCGCGCGTATGTCACGATCGGGACGGGCCATGCTGGGAGCCGCCGCAGTCGCAGCCCTCAGCGCCGTGGGTGCGCTGGCTGTACGACGCCGAGAGCTCGGTCCGGGGCTGGAACGCGTTGCCCACGAGCTGCGGGCGCCGTTACTCGTGATCGGGCGTGGACAGGCCGGTGAACCGGTTGATCTGCCTGAGGACTTCTCCTCGCTGCTGTCCATCCGGTTACCCAACCGGGTGTTCCCCACAGGTCTGGGACACCGCTCCACTGCCGTCTGGGACGGCGTTAAGGTGCCGGTGTGGGTCTATGCCGATGCCACCCGCCCCAAGTCTTTGCCCTCAGGAGCCCTGGTCTGGTTACACGGGGGTGGCTTTGTAGGTGGAAGTCCCTCCCAGGATCATCTGTTCTGCTCCCGGATCGCCCGGGAACTGGGCATCTTAGTTGTGTCCGTGGATTACCGGCTGGCCCCGGCCCACCCCTACCCCGCGGCTCTCGACGACGCCACCACCGTCCTGCGTTGGTTGCGGAAGCAGACTGAGAGCTTGAGCATTGATCCTGATCGCATCGCCGTCGGCGGTGCCAGCGCTGGAGGGGGCCTGGCCGCTGCACTTGCGCAGCGCGCCCTGGACGAAGAAATCCCGGTAGCCTTCCAGATGCTGATCTACCCGATGCTGGACGACCGCACCGGTGCGGGCGGCGTGGAGATCCCCGGACGCGGGGAGTTCGTGTGGACGGCGCGCCGCAACGCCGAGAGTTGGGGGGCCTACCTGGCTCGTCCCGCCACCACCATGCCCGAGTCGGCAGCTGATGGCGGGACGGTGCCGACTGCGGCCCGCTGGGCGGTGCCTGCCCGAAGGAGCGACCTATCGGGACTACCGGATACCTGGATCGGCGTCGGAGATCTCGACCTGTTCTTGGATGAGAACCGCACTTACGCCGAGCGCCTGCGCGCAGCCGGGGTGCGCGCGCAACTGCACGTGGAACCCGGCATGTATCACGGCGCCGACTACTGCACCTGGTCCGCGGCCATGCGTGGCTTCCGTGGCGATGCCGTTGCGGCGCTGGGCCGGGCGCTGCGCTCACCCCGTTAGCGTGGGGGTGCCCGGCGCGGCGTCCCAAAGACGATCGCGGTTGTTCACATCTCCTCGTGGGTGCGGGGATCGCCGTCGAAGAGCCTGCCGTCCGGACGGCCCAGGGCGCTGATCGCCTCGACCGCCGCAGCGTCCAAGCGCACCGAGGCCGCCGCCAGGTTCTCCCGCTGTCGTGCAGGAGTCGCGGACTTGGGGATCGGATGAACTCCTCTATCCACATGCCAGGCCAGGACCGCCTGTGCCGCAGTGATTGCGTGTGCTTCGGCGACTTCCAACACAACCGGGTCGGTCAGTACGTCCTGTCCACGGCCGAGAGGGCTCCATGCCTCGGTGAGAATGCCCCGTTCGGTGTTGTAGGAGACCTGCTCGGAGTTGGGGAAGTAGGGATGGCTCTCGATCTGGTTCACTTCCGGGAGTACCCCCACTTCTCGCTCTAGGCGCTCGATGTACTCGGGCAGGAAGTTGGACACGCCGATATGACGTACCAGGCCGCGTTCGCGCGCCTGAACCAGGCCCGCCCAGGTCTCCACATAACGGTCCTGCGCCGGGTTGGGCCAATGGATCAGGTACAGGTCGATGACACCGATCGGGCTCATGCGCGCCATGGACTCCTCGACGGCGGCGATCGCCTCGTCGTGACCGTAGTGCCTTCCGGGCACCTTGGAGGTGATGACTATCTCCTCCCGTCGAGCGGCGCCCTGCTCGATCGCGTGCGCCACGCCGCGGGCCACGCTGCCCTCGTTCTCGTATGAGAATGCCGTATCAACGAGCCGGTAGCCGGTGGCAATCGCATCGGTTACCGCGGCCGCCCCGGCCGCTCCCCGCAACTTGTAGGTGCCCAGGCCAATGGCGGGCAGACTGAGGGCGGTAGCTGTGTTCTCGGTCATGATTACCTCCTGTTGCGAGCCTACGCGTGGAGCAGTCCCCCTGCGCCCGTTGGACGTGAACTCTGCGGATTTTCGCCTGCGACACTCAGCTCAGCCGGTCCAGCAGGGCCTCCACGGTACGCATCACGCCGGCCTCGGTGTTCGCCGGTGCGGTCCAGCGGGCGACGGCGTGGATGCCGGGGTGGGCGTTGGCCATGGCGAAGGACAGCTCGGCGCGGTCATACATGTCCAGGTCATTGAGGTAGTCGCCGAAGACTGCGGTCTGCGCCGGGGTGATACCGGCGCGTTCCTGCAGGGCGGCCAGGGCCCGGCCCTTGGAGGCCGTCGGGGGCATGAGGTCGGTCCAGTGCTCACCGGAAACCACGGCTTGCACACTCGGCACCGCGGCCTTGAGCGCCTGCGAGCTGCCGGCCTCGACGTCGCCGAAGTCGTAGACGGCGACCTTCAGGGTTCGGTCCAGTGGCACGGCCAGCAGGTCGTCCACCACCTCCAGTTCCCGGTAGTAGCGGGATACCTCCTCCAGGAATGGCGGGTCCTGACGGTCGATGTAGGCGCAGTCGACGCCAGCCAGGACGGCGCCGACGTCGTAGCCGTCGATGCGCAGGTCGCGGGCGGTGTCGATGGCGGCGATCGTGTCATCCACACTGATCGTCTCGCAGTGGATGACCTGCTGGTCCTGTACCACCAGCGTGCCGTTCTCGGCGATGATCGGTGAGTGTGCCACCGCCTCGCCGAGTACGGCGCGTAGGTTGGCCAGTTGTCGTCCGGAGGCGGGGGCGAACAGCACCCCGTGCGCGCGCAGGCGCGCCACCGTATCGGCAAAGCCGGCCGGTAGCAGGCCGTCGCCGTCGAGCAGGGTGCCGTCCATGTCTGAGACAACCAGGCGTAGGTCTACGGGCGCTGACGGCAGAGTCGGACGGGCATTACCGGGGACGGGCATGGCGGAGCTTGTCACGGCGGCGATTGTTCCAGACGACGACGGCGCGCGTCGCCTCCGCGATGTTGCGGACGCAGCGCGCGCCTTGAAGCGCCTGGGGGAGCTTCGACTCCGCCCTACGGCCGCCACACCACCGGCTCCGGCTCCAGTAGGTGGGTCGCCTCGGCGCCCGCGCAGTCGGCCAGGCTTACGCACCGCAGCGCCGGGTCGTCATAGGTGGAGTAGTAGTAGGTGCCGGTCCGGGCGGAGAAGCAGCCGGTGTAGAGCGTTCGCTCGTAGGCGCCGTCGGACATGAGGGCGGCCCCATCCACCATGGATACGTTACCGAGCGTGTGGAACATACGGGAGACGTTCTCAACCTCATTGTCCTTGACCGGATAATGGGCGTTAAGGAATGCCGCCTTGGCGAATCGCGACGGCGAGTAATAGTCGCCCGGAATTCCCCGCATGCCCGCTCCGGAGCCGAAAGGAGAAAGGGTGGCGTCGCGCCAGCTGGCGGAGTCCGGCAGATCGCCGGTAGCGGTGATGAAGGTGCGCAGGTTCTCCATATGCCAGTCGAACGCGGGCTGATTGGCCAGCGTGTCTACCAGGTCGTGGTGGATGTGCATGCCGTCCTTCATGTACTCCACCACGATGCTGCGCGTGCCGTCCCCAATGATCCAGTGCAGCAGCGAGACACCGAGGTTATCGCTGACCGGCTTGGCCACGATGGCGGTTTCCGCCAAGGCCGCCTCCACCTCGTCGACGCTGGTGAAGTTGGCGGCGATCCACAGTGGGAACTCGTAGGCGGCCACATTGGTCCTGCCGGCCACGGGGCCGTCCTGATAGCAGGCATAGCCCGGGAAGTTCAGCCCGGCAACGGCCAGGCCCGCATCGTTGCCGCAGTCGAAGTACAGTGGGTAGTCCTCGAAGACGATGCCCATGCCGATCGTCGCGTGCGCGGCCGGAGCATCCTCGCCGAACGCCGAGCGGATCATGAAGCCCGAGGGGACGACGACGATGCGCTCGCCGTAGGAGGTGCTCCAGTCCAGGTTGCGCCCGAAGTACATATTGCCTTCACTGTCCGTGAACCTGATTCCCGTGCACATGGCGGCCTCTTTTCATCTGTGAGTGCTGACGTTGTATTGACTGGACGGTGCCGGCCGGTCAACTGGGAGACAATTTAGTACGTCACTCACATGTGCGTGGGAGATTTCACCAATTCGATACGACGGGCGCCTTATCTGGGAAAACAATGAAATTAGTCTGCGGTTTTCCGGGGCGTAAAAGCGGTGCAATACGGCTCGTTAGCCTACGTACCGCCTCCGATGCCTAAACCCAAGCCACATCGGGTCGGGGCAGCTCCCGTCCGGCAATCAGCTCCGCCACGCGAAACACCTCGTCCAGGTCCGGGGTCTGACCGAGGTAGGTCAGCCGGTAAAGGAAGGTGCCCACCAGCATGTCCACGGAGGTCTCCGGGTCCGGCCCGTGCCACGCTCCGGCGTCCACCGCGCGGGCGACGGCGGCAATCGCCCCGTCTCGCAGGGGTGCGATCACGCGCTCCCGGTAGGCGGCGGCCGCCCGGGGGTGCCCGGCGAGCTCCACACCCAGGCCGGGCAGCGCCGTCGTCAGGGGCGGGCGCATGAGCAGTCGCCAGGTGTGGGCGATGACGCGAGCGAGGTCGGCCAGTGGGTCCTTACCCGCCGGGAACTCCCGCGGCCCGAGGGCGGCGTCGACGGCGTCGACGGCGACCTCGGTCAGGGAGTGCCAGCGCCGGTAGATCGTGGACTTGGGGACGCCCGCGCGCGCGGCTACCGCGTCGATGCGCAGCCCGTGCAGACCCACCTCGGTCAATAGAGCAAAGGTCTCTCGCAGGATGCGTTCGTCCAGCGCGGTGTCGCGCGGCCGTCCGCCGCGGCCCGCGTTCGCGCGCCGAGCGGCGCCGGCTCGCGGGGCCGCCCCGTGGTCGCCCCCCGCTTTGCTGGCTGGTCCACGACCTGGAGGAGTACGCCACCATGCCCGGCCGCACTCACCCCTTCATGCGTTCACTGCCACTCCTGCCCGAGGACGTACGCACGCGGGGCATGTCGCGCGACCAGGCGTATGTTGCGCTGAGTCTCATGGGGTGTTGATGGCGGCGGCCTCCGTGGACGGTTACCGCACCCGCGGGCGCTCGGCCTTCTACCAGGCGATGCTCTACGGCTACGGCATGCACGCCTTCATGCACCTGGGCTCGGCGGCGCCGGCGGAGCTTCACCTCATGACGCGGCCCGCCGGCGTCAAGTCGGCAGCCGGCCACGATCGTTCATGACCGCCGCTCCCCCGACCATGATGCGGTAACGTTACCGTCAAGTATAGCAAGGAGAATGGAGAACACCGCAGTGACACGTGTGCTGGTGACCGGAACGAGCCAGGGGCTGGGCCTCGGCACCCTGACAGACCTGCTGGATGCCGGGGCGCAGGTAGTGGCGCATGTGCGCCGCCCCGAGCAGCTCGACGCCGTCGGCCGATCCCTGGGAATGGAGGTGTCCGGCGTCGTCGGGGACCTGGCGGAGCAGACGCAGGTGCGGGAGGTGGCCGAGCAGGTAGCCGCTCTGGGAGGTGTGGACGCCGTCGTCCACAATGCCGGCACCATGGACGAGGCCCTGGTGCTGGCCGTCAACGTGACCGCCCCCTACCTGCTCACCGCCCTAGTGCCCGCACAGCGCCACGTGTACCTCTCCTCCAGCATGCACCGCGGTGCCCGGCTCAACACCACCCGCCTGGCAGGAGTCGACTGGACGGGCACGCGGCCGACGGTGTCGTACTCGGACTCCAAACTGCTGGTGACGGCGCTGGCCGCCGCGGTGGGCCGGCTCCGTCCGGGCACATGGGCCAACGCCGTCGACCCCGGCTGGGTGCCCACCCGCATGGGTGGCGCCGGGGCACCGGACGACCTGGAGGCCGGGCACCATACCCAGACCTGGCTGGCCCTCGGTGAGGACCCACGCACCCACATAAGCGCCTACTGGCACCACCAACACACTCAGGAGCCAGACCGGCGTGCCACCCACGTCGATTTCCAGGAGCAGCTGCTGGCCGAACTGGAGCATGCGACCGGGACCCCGCTGGGCTAGGACAGTCGCTCGATCTCCTCCACGATCACCTGTGGCGCGTCCAGCATCATCAGGTGCCGGGAACCGGACACGCGCCGTATGCGTGAGGTGCGGAAGGCCGAGAGCACGCTCACAACCGCCGCCGCACCGTTGAACGGCGGCGCCTCCAGAACGGCGACTCGGGCGGGTGCCGGCGCCTTCTGCCTGGCGCGCAGAACCAACAACTGGGCGGCCTGGTCGCGGTAGGACAGCCACTCGGCCGCCGCGGCAGCCAGAGCCTGCTCGCTGCTCCAAAGGGGACGCCACCGGGGGGAGTCGATTGCCTGCGGCCGTACCGTCTGGGACCGCATGCCCGCCCGCAGCATCCAGCCGACTACATCACGTACCGGTCCCAGCCGCACCATTCGCGCTGCGAGACCTGCCAACGCCCCTACCGCTGCGGAGAACCGGGCGCAAGGCGGCGGCACCGACGGGTCAACCAGCACCACCCCGACCACACGTCCGGGCCGCAGACGGGCGATCGCCTCCGCCTGGAAGGAGGCCATGGAGTGCGCCACCACAACCACCGGGGTCGCCTCCGCGTCCAGCAACTCCGCGAGAAGGCGGGTCTCATCCACAAGTGACGGCGGCCCCGCAGCCCTGGTGCCGTTGTGCCCGGGGCGGTCTAGGGTGATCACCCGTCTTCCCTCCAGAGAGGCAGCCACCTCATCCCATCCGGCGGCGGACAGCCCACAACCATTCAGGAACACCACGGCCGGCCCGGATCCATCCCGCACCCGGACTGTGTGTCCGCTCGGGCAACGCGTCTCAGCGAATCGCGGATCGTCTGCCATCGTCCTCCTCCCGTTTCTGGCCCTCATCTTCGAGCCGCCATGCCAACAGCGCCATCCACGCCGAGCACGCCAGTACCTGAAGGATCTGCACCCAGCCCTGCGTTCCCGGTGCCAGCGCCGGTGCCGCCGCGCTGAATATAAGCAGCGCCCCGATGACGACGGCGAAGCCGACCGCTGCCCGTGCTCGCCCAGTCCAGCCGTCCCGCTCCGCCATTCCCAGTGCCACCAGGGCTATGAGTGCGACCAGCGCGACCGACACGAGCACCGAGGCCGCCTCATGCAGGTGCCTGACCAGGCTGGGAGTTTCCGCGCATACCGGATCCCGGCTCTCCGCGCAAGGCAGGTTGAACAGGGTATCCAGGGCCGTGCCGACGGCCACCAGGGCCAGCACCGCCGCCACCTGCGGGGCACGGCGACCGAGCCATCGGCTCCAACCGCGTCGTCCCAGCGCGGCGATGACGGCGAAGACGACGGCGGCCGCCAAGTCGCCGAGGCGGAAGAACCACTGGTAAGGCTGGTCCTGCGCCGCCAGTTCGGACAGGTAGCCGGACAGGACTCCCGGATCGCCGTTCAGCCGCCACGCCAGCCAGCTGTTGTAGGTGACCAGCGCCAGTACCGCCAGCACCCCCCTGAGCCGGTGCGGGCTCACCGTTCGGGCCTAACCAGTGGGAAGGCGATCGTCTCGCGGATCGATGCGCCGGTGAGCATCATGACCAACCGGTCCAGACCCATGCCCAGCCCGCCCGAGGGCGGCATTCCCTGCTCCAGTGCCGCCAGGAAGGCCTCATCCAGCTCCATGGCCTCGGGATCGCCTCCGGCGGCGGCCAGGGACTGGGCGGTCAGGCGTTCACGTTGAATCACCGGATCAACCAGCTCGGAGTATGCGGTGCCCACCTCGGCGCCGAACACGATCAGGTCCCAGCGCTCGGCCAGCCGGGCGTCCTCGCGGTGGGGCCTGGTCAATGGCGAGGTCTCCGCGGGGAAGTCGGTGAAGAAGGTCGGGGTGACGGTGGTGGATTCGGCCAGGTGCTCGTACAACTCCTGCATCATCGTTCCCCAGCCCCAACGTGGATCGTAGGGCATCCCGATGGCGTCGGCGTGCCGGCGCAGCGACTCGACGGGAGTGTCGGGTCCGACCTCCTCACACAGGCCCTCACTGACGGCCTGGCACACGCTCACAGTCCGCCAAGGCGCTGCCAGGTCGATCTCATGCTCAACGCCCCCCACTTGTCCGCGCACCACCGTGGTTCCGAGCGCGGCCCGGGCCGCCGACACGATCAGATCGCGTGCCACATCCTTCATGACGCCGTAATCGGCGTGGGCCTGGTAGGCCTCCAGCATGGTGAACTCGGGGTTGTGCGTCGCATCTGCGCCCTCATTGCGGAAGTTGCGGCCGATTTCGAATACCCGCTCCATGCCGCCGACCATAAGACGCTTGAGGTACAGCTCCGGGGCGATGCGCAGGTACAGGTCCAGATCGTAGGCGTTGATATGTGTCTTGAACGGACGCGCATTCGCGCCCCCGTGCACGGGCTGGAGTATGGGCGTCTCCACCTCCAGGTAGTCGCGGTCCAGTAGCTCCCGGCGGACCGCCTGGATGGCGGTGGACCGGGCCGTCACCATCGCACGCTCCTTCGGGTCGACAATCAGTGCCAGGTGACGCTGCCGCACCCGGGTCTCGGGGTCGCGGATACCCCGGTGCTTGTCCGGCAGGGGCCGCAGCGCCTTGGAGGTCACGGACCAGCTGGACGTCAACAGGCTGCGTGTGCCGGTGCGCGAGGTCCCCACCGTACCGGAGACGACCACCTGGTCGCCTGCGCGCACAAGTTGCCGGAACCGGGCTACGCCGTCGGCACCGGCCGCCGAGCGTTCAAGCAGAATCTGCAGGTCGCCGCTGCGGTCCCGCAGATCCGCGAAGACGACGCCGCCGTGATCGCGTATCGCCAAGACGCGGCCGGCCACACAGCACGGGCCTGCGGCGTCGAGGCAGGAGGCAGTGACGTCAACTGACGGCGGGTAGGGGTCCAGGCCCATGGCGAGCATCGCTTCACGGGATGCCAGACGGGAGGCGAACTGCTTGACGTGGCGGCTGGCCGGAGCGGTTTTAGCCGAACCCATGCTGATGGCCGCCAAGCGTGCCGACGCCTCGTCGTCGCGGCGCGGCTGCTGAATGCCGGTGGTCGATGACAACCATGCGGGAGGGGACACGAATCCCTCCGCGACTCCCATGGCGAAGGCCACGCGGGCCAGGTCTCCACCGTCTGGGTAACAGATCATCCGTGGGAACCAGTCGGGGTTGTATTTCGCATTGGACCGGTAGAGCGACTCCAGCTGCCACCAGTGGGAGGCGAGCAGCAGCAGTCGGCGCCACAGACGCCGAACGGGGCCGGCACCGATCCTCTCACCCTCGACGAACGCCGAGCGGAAGACCGCGAAGTTGAGTGATGCTCGGGTGACACCGAGTTCCACGCCGTCTGCCATGAGGGAGGCGACCATGAGCTCAGTGACACCATTGTCTGCGTCTGGGTGGCGTCTCATCACATCCAGGCTCAGGCCATCCGATCCCCAGGGGGCGAAGGACAGCAGGGCGGCGATTCTGCCGCGCTCATCGCCAGAAGGGAAGAGCGCCTCCACCATCACGCACTCGCCGTCGGACGGGTCGCCCAGGCGGCCGAGCGCCATGGAGAAGCCGCGCTCCGTCTCACCTCCCAGCCAGTCCTGTGCGAGGCGGGCCAGGGCCGCTAGCTCGTCGGCGGGGATCGTGCGATGCCGGCGTATCCGTACCGTGTACCCGAGTTCCTTGAGGCGACGAACCGGCCGGCGTACCTCGGGCATGTCATCGATCCGTGCGCGTGCGAAGTCGAGCACGGCCTCGTCCCCAATGTGCAGCGCCCGCAGGCCGGCATCGGCGTATGCCCGGGCGCCCGCCTCGGAGACCCCGATCACGGCTGGAGTCCAGCCGAATTCCGCGGCACGGCGGGTGAAGGCACGTGCGGCCGCCGACCAGGTGGAGGGATCCCCCAGGGGGTCGCCGGAGGCCAGGGCCACGCCCTTGGCCACCCGGTAAACCACGGCGGAGTCGCCGACCAGCAGCGCGGACTTGTCCCGGCGGGTGGCGAAGTACCCCAGCGAGTCCGCCGGATGTTCAGCCAGCAACGTGCGCACACGGGTCTCCTCCGCAACGGACATCTGCGCGATCTGCTTCTGGGAGCGCAACAGCATCCAGAAGGCGGCGAGGAAGCTGACCGCCCATCCAAAACCGAGCAGGCTGACCAGCCATCGGGGGGACACATCCCCGAAGAACAACTCGCTCAACTGCTGCAGCCCCACCCCGGAAATCGCGAACTTGAGGAGTATGGCGACCAGCGTGACAGATCCCGCCGAGACTAGGAAGATCGCCAGGGCGCGCCGGGTGTTGCCCGGCTGGGAACGCACCGTGTAGCAGCGGCGATACGACGCCAGCAGCGCGAGGAACAACAGCAGCGTGGCCACATTCACCATCAGGAAGCCGCGCATGTCCGCCAACTCCTCGTTCTGAAGGGCGGTGGCCAGGACAACGGCGTGTAATAAGGCGATCAACGCCGTCAGGATGATCAGAGCCGTCCAGGCGGATCGTTTCCGCTTGTCCATACCCTCGGCCAGCAGCAGGATGACGACTGCCGTCAGCCAGTCGATGGAGGGAAGCGGAATGATCCACAAGAAGATGAACTCCAGGATCTGCCCAATCCCGGGTGTGGTGCCCAGCAGGCTGTCCGCCAGCGCGAGAATCGCGATAACGTACAGGAGTCTGGGCAGGAGTCGTGGGAACAGGGGATCGTACTTCCGCATCGTCGGTGATCGTTCCTTCTGGTCTGTGTGGGCGCCCGTGCGGGCACAGCGGAAGATTCTTCACAAGAACGGCGCGGCCAGGATCATCCCCACGCAGGACATAGGATCACAATTTCTTGCCTCTACAGGAGGACATGGTCACCGCCGGTCGACGGAGTCGATGCGGAATGCGCGAGCAGATGGCGAATCACAGTCCTGAGTCGTTCGGGGGCGACCCGTCGGGCGTCGCTCAGGTAGATCTCGTGATGACGGCGGGTGTCGGACAAGTCAGGGCGATAGCCCTTAGACCGCGCGAACTCGTGCATGAGCGCGATCGTGGCGGGCTCGTCGTCGTAGGGTCCGACGTGCAGGCATTGCACGCACAAGCCCTCCTCGAGCCGCATGAACTCGACGGGTGAGAAGTCGGTGCGCTTCTTGTGTGTCGCCTCCTCAATCGCCCAGCCGAACTCTGCCTCGGTGACGAAGTCCGGCACCCGGATCGCGGAGATCCACTCAAAGTGCTCCTTGTGCGCGTAGTCGACGCCGTCGACGCCGGGCTGCCACCAGAATCCCTCCAGCGGCGGGACGACGTAATCGAAGTATCCGTCCATCAGGTGCCCGGACCGACGACTCATCTTGATGGTGAAGGCGATGGCGTAGAGCAGCTTCAGCGCACGCTGGTAGTCCCCGTCCTCCGCATTCGGATCTCCCCTGCCCCGCACGGCGATGAAGCTCATCGCGGGGATGGTGACGATACCCGGCCGTTTGGGCGGGGTATAGAAGTCCTTGTACTCCTTCTTGTAGTCGAAGGCCATGTCTTACCTGCTGCTCCCTTGCATTCGGTTGGTCCGACGATTGTCGCTCGGTACAGCCGACGTCCACCGTCGAGAGACGACCGACTACCGCCGGTGAATAACACGAAGCCCCGGAGTAACATCTCTCCAGGGCATTGGTCGGGCTGGCGGGATTTGAACCCACGACCCCTTGACCCCCAGTCAAGTGCGCTACCAAGCTGCGCCACAGCCCGCGTCCGCACGGCTGACGCCGCTTGGAACATGGAAGACGATAGCTCATCCGAGCGCCGCCGTCGAAATCCGTGGGCGGTGACGCCGCTCACCGTTCCCGCAGGCCCATCGCAGCCACTTCTACCGACCTCGGCACGTAAGATCTACCGACCTCGGCGGGTCAGGCGGAGGTATTCCAGGCGTTGATGCCGCCTTCCAGGTTCGTCATGGTGCCCGCGTACCCCGCCCGCTCCAGCGCCTCAATAGCGCGGGCGGAGCGCACGCCGCCGGCGCAGTAGACGATCAGTTCCCGGCTCGAATCCAACTCTCCGAGGCGACGGGCCACCTGGTCGAGCGGGATGTGCACCGCCCCGTCGATCGCCTCCAGTTCGACCTCGTGGGGCTCACGCACGTCCAGTAGCGTGTAGGCCTGCCCGGGCAGCTCCCCGGCGGCAATGCGCTCGCGCAGACCTTCGGCGGTGATCGTGTTCATGTTGCTCTCCTCTGCTTGAGTGATCGGCGTCAACGGCCGGGCGCCGCACAGGGCCTCATAATCCACCAGCCCGGTGATGGTTGGCTGGGTGCCGCATAGCGGGCAGTCGGGGTTCTTCCTGATCGGCAACTCCACACCGTGCCCCTCCCAGGCGTTGACCAGCAGCATGCGCCCGATCAGTGGGCGCGCTCCCCCGATCACGAGCTTCAGCGCCTCCGCGGCCTGTATCGCTCCGATGATCCCGGGCAGCACCCCCAGTACCCCGGCCTCGGCGCAGGAGGGCACCGCGCCCGCATCGGGCGGTTTCGGGTGTACGCAGCGGTAGCAGGGTCCGCGCCGGGTGTCAAAGACGGTGACCTGGCCGTCGAAGCGCAGTACCGCCCCGTGTACGAGCGGGACGCCCAGCAGCACGCAGGCGTCCCCGAGCAGGTAGCGGGTGGGGAAGTTGTCGGTGCCGTCGATCACCACGTCCCAGCCGCGCAGCAACTCCATGGCGTTGGCGCTGGTCAGGGCCTGCCTGTGGGTGATGACCTCGATGTCCGGGTTCAGGGCGGCCACGGCCTCCCGAGCGGAGTCGACCTTGGGCCGCCCCGCGGCGGCGGTGGGGTGCAGGACCTGCCGTTGCAGGTTGGAGATGGTGACGTCGTCGTCGTCAATGATGCCGAGCATGCCGACGCCGGCCGCGGCCAGGTACAGGACGGCGGGCGATCCCAGGGCGCCGGCACCTACCACCAGGATGCGGGCGGCGCGGATGCGCTGCTGGCCGCGCCCGCTCACCTGAGGCACGAGCGCGTTGCGCGAGTAGCGCTGCTGCTCGGCGGCGGTGAGCGGGCGCAGGCGGGCGTCGTCGATCAGCGAGGGGTAGGTATCCCCCGCAACCGGCGTCATGACGCTTCCAGAACCGTGGCGCGACGGTCAGTGCCGCAGGCCGCGGTAGCGGTCGATCAGCTGCCGGGTGGAGGCGTCCTGGCCGGCGTAGGCGGCCTCGTCTCCGCGCACCGCGGGGGCGATCTCCAGGGCCAGCTTCTTGCCGAGTTCCACGCCCCACTGGTCGAAGGAGTCAATGCCCCACACGATTCCCTCGGTGAAGGTGATGTGCTCGTACAGAGCAATCAGCTGCCCCACCACGGCGGGGGTCAGGGCCGGGGCGAGGATCGACGTCGTCGGCCGGTTTCCGCTGAACACGCGGGCCGGGACGATCGCCTCCGGGGTGCCCTCGGCGCGCACCTCCTCGGCGGTCTTACCGAAGGCGAGGGCGGCGGTCTGGGCCAGGAAATTGGACAGCAGCAGCTCGTGCACATCCGCCTCGCCGTCCTTGACCGGGTGGGCCGGGTTGGCCACGGTGATGAAGTCGGCGGGGATCAGGCGGGTGCCCTGGTGCAGCAGCTGGAAGAAGGCGTGCTGGCCGTTGGTGCCGGGCTCGCCCCAGAAGATCTCCCCGGTGTCGGTCACCACCGGGCTGCCGTCCCAGCGCACGGACTTGCCGTTGGACTCCATGGTCAGCTGCTGGAGGTAGGCCGGGAAGCGGTGCAGGTACTGGGCGTAGGGCAGCACCGCGTGGGAGGCGGCCTGGAAGAAGTTCACGTACCAGACGCCCAGCAGGCCCATGAGCATGGGTACGTTCTCCGCCGGTGCCTTGGTGGCGAAGTGCTCGTCGACGGCGTGGAAGCCGGACAGGAAGTCGGCGAAGTTCTCCGGGCCGATGGCCACGGCCAGCACGGTGCCGACGGCGGAGTCCACCGAGTAGCGCCCGCCCACCCAGTTCCAGAAGCCGAAGGCGTTGGCCGGGTCGATGCCGAAGTCCTCCACCTTGTCCAGGGCGGTGGACACGGCCACGAAGTGTTTGGCGACGGCGCCGTCGGTGCTGATACCGCGCGCGGCCAGTGCCTCCAGCAGCCAGGTGCGGGCCATGCGGGCGTTGGTGAGGGTCTCCAGGGTGGTGAAGGTCTTGGAGGCGATGATGAACAGGGTGGTCTCCGGGTCCAGGTCGGAGACCTTCTCGGCGCAGTCGTTGGGGTCGATGTTGGAGATGAAGCGGGCCTCCAGACCCTCCTGGACGTAGGGGCGCAGGGCCTCGTAGACCATGACCGGGCCGAGGTCGCTGCCGCCGATACCGATGTTGACGACCGTCTTGATGGGCTTGCCGGTCACACCGGTCCACTCCCCCGAGCGCACGCGGCGGGCGAAGGCGTAGATCTTCTCCAGAACCTCGTGCACGTCGGCTACGACGTCCTGCCCGTCCACGATGAGGGTGTCGCCGGCGGGACGGCGCAGAGCGGTGTGCAGGACGGCGCGATCCTCGGTGATGTTGATGTGTTCGCCGGCGAACATGGCGTCGCGGCGGCCGGGCACGTCCACGGCCTCGGCGAGTTCCACCAGGGCGTCGCGGACCTCGTCGGTCAGGAAGTTCTTGGACAGGTCGACGAACAGGTCGCCCACCTCGTAGGAGTAGCGCTCGGCGCGCTGCGGGTCCTGGGCGAACCAGGCGCGCAGGTCGGGCTCCATGGACTGGTGCAGCTCGGTGAGTCGCTTCCAGGCGGCCGTGGTGGTGGGATCAACCGGTGTACGTGTTGTCGACATGGAAGCAGTCTAGGCCGTCCGCTACGGTTGCCGCATGGGCGACCTGGTGATCGGCGAGGACGGGCTGGCGCGGCCGGTGTGGGCGGCCGGCGACCCGCTGCTGCGCGACTACTACGACACCGAGTGGGGCATGCCCGTGCGCGATGAGCGCGGCGTGTTCGAGCGGCTCAGCCTGGAGGCCTTCCAGTCGGGCCTGTCCTGGCGCACGATCCTGGTCAAGCGGCCCGCCTTCCGGGAGGCCTTCGCGAGCTTCCAGCCGGAGGCGGTAGCCGCCTTCGGGGACGACGACGTGGCCCGTCTGCTGGCCGACGCCAGGATCGTGCGCAACCGGGCGAAGATCCTGGCCACCATCAACAATGCCCGGGCCACTGTGGCGCTGCGGGACGCCGACGACGTCGACGACGGCCTGGCGGGCCTGGTGTGGTCCTACCGGCCGACGGCGACCCCCGCCCCGCGCACGCTGGCGGAGGTGCCCACGCGCTCACCGGAGTCCGAGGCGCTGGCCCGTAGGCTCAAGCGCCTGGGCTTCCGGTTCGTCGGCCCGACGACGGCGTTCGCGCTCATGGAGGCCATCGGTATCGTGGACACCCACCTGGTGGGTTCCTGGCGGCGCGGCTCTTCCGGCGTGTGGAACTGAGGAGCGCCTCACGAAGTCAGTGATCCGCTGGCTCGCCGTGGCTCGTCCCGCGCTCTTGCTGTCAAAAACGATGACAAACGAAATCCGCAGCGCTCGAGGCGCTTCACAAAACGTTGGAACCATGCGGGTGCCGAGTGGCGTAGAAGAGCGCTTCCCCGGCGTTTGTCATCAATCTTGACACCGCCGGTCCGGTGGCATGCCGAGCCGCCCAGGCAACACCACTACGGGGTCAGCCTGGGGTGTCCAGGAGCTTGGACAGGCGCTTCTTGCGGCGGTTCTGGGTGACGATCCAGGCCACGTCCGGGTCACCGACGTCGAGCGCCGCGAATACGGGGAGCCCCGCGCCGGGGTCGGCCGCCACGGCCACGCTCCAGCAGTAGCCGAGGGACTTGCGCAGCATCCGCGCCGCCGGGGCCTTGCGGTCCTGCGGCGGCAGCGCAATGAGGTGATCGGTGGTGCGCCGGCACACGTCGATGGCGATCCGAGCGGCCTCGGCGGTACGCAGCAACCGGGGCTCGCAGATAGCCACCGCGGCGACGCGTTGTACCAACGAGTCCGTGTCATCCGCCCACGCCAGGATGAGTGCGAACAGCGTTTGCGGGTCGGAGTCCCCCAGTAGTTGCAGGCCGATGGTGACAGCCTCGCGCACGCGCCAGCGCTCGTCGGTGGCCAGCTCCCGCGCCCGTCGCTCGAATGCCGCGTCGGCCGCCCGGTAGCCCAGCGCAGCGGCCGCACAGGCAGTGGTGTACTCGCCGCCGTCTGCGAGCAGTTCTTCGATCGTGCCTGGATCGGCGGCCCGCGCAACCACTGCGATCAACTCGATGTTCGCCCGGGGGCCGGGAAGCC
Source organism: Actinomyces sp. (assembly GCF_030530635.1). Classification (GTDB taxonomy): domain Bacteria; phylum Actinomycetota; class Actinomycetes; order Actinomycetales; family Actinomycetaceae; genus Actinomyces. The sequence continues at coordinate 29,186 of NZ_JAUMUL010000021.1, read as the reverse complement.
CAGAGCGCTGGTTCAGGTACGCGGGCCAGTCGGCGGCCTCCAGCTCCTTGAGCTCAGTCAGCCACGGCGATGTGTCGACCATGCCTCGACCGTACAGCGGACGGATATGGCGATACAACCAGGAAACGAGACTCATGCCGACGCCGAGATCACCGCGTACCGGCCGGCACCCGGCACCACTCGCCCGGACTAAGACCTCACCACTCGGAGGCGCGCGCCAGCTGTCTCGCGGGCGTGACCGCTACAACCACAGCGGTCGCCGCCGCCCCGAGGCCGAGGGCGACCAACACGCATAGGCGCAGGCCGCCGAGTTCGAGCAGCACCCCGGCCGTGACCGGCACGGCCGCCGAGATCGCGGCGATGACCAGCCCCACCAGCGCCAGGGCGCGTCCCTGTCCGGCTTTCGGCACCACGTGCTGGATGTAACCGAAGGTGCAGCCACTCGTGGTCGCGGTGGGCAGCCCGACGAGTGCCAGCGTCACCGCTTGGACGGCAGGCTCCGGTTGGACGAGCACGGGAACCACCACGAGCGTGCACAGCAGCGATCCCACGGCGATGATCCGGCCGGCCCGCACGCGTTCGATGATCCACGACGCGGGCAGCGCACCGAGGAGCACGCCCACCGCCAGGAACGTGTTCAGCAGTCCCACTGCGGCGGTGGAGGCACCGGCCACGCGCAGGGACATCTGCCACCCGTCTATCAGGAGCAAGACCTCCACGCTTGACAGCAGGGCCGAAGATGCCAGGGCCAGAGCGGCCGGTCGGGCGAGTATGCGCAGCAGGCTCCGCCAGGTCACGGCGGCTTCCGGCGCTGGTGAAGCCGCGCTGTGGGCGTCGTCGGCAAGCGGGTGCAGGTCCGCCCGCACGCGACTGATGCCGACGGCCTGACCGAGCGCACCGACCACCGAGGCCACGAATGGCACCCAGGAACCCACCGCCAGGAATAGCCCGGAAATCGGCTGCCCGATTATGTTGACGACGCCGTCCCGTCCCCGGTTCACGGCCAGCGCGCCGGGCAGCCGCTCGCCGGAGACGATGCTGGGCAGGGCGGCGTCCGACGCCGTACCGAACACACCGGTGATGAGTCCCGCAAGTGCGGCGCATACGGCGAGGAGGCCGAGTGAAAGCTTGCCGGTCACGCACATGAGGGCGACCGCGGTATAGAGCACGGCCCGCAGCATCCCGGAGGCAATGATGGCCCCGCGCCGATCCACGCGATCCATTGCCATGCCACCGGGGATGGAGAGTGCCGCGGCCGCCAGTCCGGCTACCGTCGAGACCAGGCCCGCCTGCGCCGTCGACCCGGTGACGTCCAGCGCGACCATTGTCAGCGCGAAGGTGCCGACCACCGAGCCCAGCTGCCAGGAGGTGTCCGCGCACAACCAAGCCAGATAGTCGGTGCGCTGCGATTCCACCGTCTCAGCCTACGCGCTCCTATCGCCGGTTTCTGGCCAGAACCGCCGCCTTCAGCGCCGCTGGCGGCGTTCGCGCACGCGCACGCCGATCTGGATGGGGGTGCCGACGAAGCCGAACTCCTCGCGCAGCCGGTTCTCGATGAAGCGCCGGTAGCCGGCGTCCAGGAAGCCGGTGGTGAAGACGACGATACGCGGCGGGGCCGCCTGCACCTGGGTGGCGAACAGGATGCGCGGCTGCCTGCCACCGCGTACCGGGTGCGGGCTGGCCGACTGCAACTCCCCCAGGAAGGCGTTCAGTCGTCCCGTGGGCACGCGCGTGTTCCAGCCGGCCAGGGCCGTGTCCAGGGCGCGCGCCAGCCGGTTGGTGTGCCAGCCGGTGCGGGCGGAGAGGTTGATGCGCGGCGCCCAATCCACATGGGCGAGCTCGTGCTCCGCCTCCCACGCCAGCTGCTTACGACGGTCCTCATCAACCAGGTCCCACTTGTTGTTGACGATCACCAGGGCGCGCCCGGCGTCCACCACCTGCTGGATCACGCGGATGTCCTGCTCGGTGATGGCCTCGGAGGCGTCCAGGAGTACCACCCCCACCTCGGCCTTCTCCACCGCCCCCTGGGTGCGTAGCACCGCATAGTAGTCGGCGCCGCGCACCTGCCGGATGCGGCGGCGGATACCGGCGGTGTCCACAAGCACCCACTGGCGGCCGTCGAACTCGACGACCTCATCCACCGGGTCACGGGTGGTGCCGGCCACCTCGTTGACCACCACCCGCTCGTTGCCTGCGAGCTTGTTGAGCAGGGAGGACTTGCCGACGTTCGGGCGCCCCACCAGGGCGATGCGGTGCAGGTCGTCGCTGCGCTCCGGCCCGGCCACCGCGGACACCTCCGGCAGGATGGCGACGGCGGCATCGAGCAGCTCCCCGCTGCCGCGGCCGTGCAGCGCGGACACGGCATAGGGCTCGCCCAGGCCCAGGGCCCACAGCGCCGCGGCGTCGCCCTCCTGTACGGGCGAGTCGACCTTGTTGGCGGCCAGCACCACCGGCTTGCCGGAGCGGCGCAGCATCTTGACGATCCGGTCGTCGGCCTCGGTGACGCCCACGCGGGCATCCACCACCAGCAGCACGGCGTCGGCCAGGTCCACGGCGGCCTCGGCCTGCGCGGCGACGGCGGCGTCCAGCCCGGCCACGTCCACCTCCCAGCCGCCGGTGTCGACGATGGTGAAGCGCTTGCCCGCCCATTCGGCCGGGTAGGAGACGCGGTCGCGGGTCACGCCGGGCACGTCCTGCACGACGGCGGCGCGCCGCCCCAGCACGCGATTAACTAGCGTCGACTTGCCGACGTTGGGGCGGCCGATGACGGCCAGGACCGGCAATCCTGCCTCCAGCCCCTCCTGGGCGCTGGGGATCTCCTCCCCCGCGAGCACCGCCTGGTCGTCGGCGTCGAGCACGTAGTCGTCCAGACCCGACCGCAAGGCCTCGGCCCGGGCCTCCTCCAGTCGCTCGCGCTCGGCGGCCTCGGCACGCGCCTGCTCGACCAGCTCGGTGACGTGGGCAATGGTCTCCTCCAGCGTCAGATCGGAGGTATCCACCGCGGTGACGCCCTCGGGGGCAGTGAGGAACTGGGAGACGGTGGCGTCGTCGCGGTCGCGGCGCACCACCTGGTCGCGCAGAGCCGCGGCATCCACGGTCTTGCCGGCGGCATCCAGTTCGGCGGCGCGGCGCTCCAGCCGGGCCTGCTCACTGGCGGTCAGCAGCAGGCGCACATCGGCGTCGGGGGTGACCACAGTGGTGATGTCCCGGCCCTCGGCGATGACACCGGCACCGTGGGAGAAGGAGCCTGCCAGGCCACTGGCCTCGGCGCGGATGATGTCGCGCTGCAGGCGGGCCATCTCTGCACGCACGTCCAGGTTGGTGGCGATCTTGGAGACCACTGCGGACACGTGCGGCTCACGGATCGCGTCGGCGATGTCCACGCCGTCGCAGGTGACACTGGGCGCCGCAGGGTCCAGGCCCATTATCAACGGCATGGCCTGCACGGCGTGGGTGACGGCCGCGGAGTCGTCGAAGTCGATACCGGTGCGCTCGCACCACCAGGCGGCGGCCCGGTACATGGCGCCGGTGTCCAGGTAGGCCAGCCCCAGCGCGGCGGCAACCCGCTTGGACACCGTGGACTTGCCGGACCCGGACGGCCCGTCAATGGCGACGACGATTCCCATGTGCTCCTCCAACGTTCAACCCCGCGGGCTCCGGCGAGCCCGGTCGGTTTCAAGGGGTAAGCGTCCCACAATCACCCGGTTGGGCGCGGATCCGCAGCAGATGAGTCCGCCCACAGCCGGTCATCGGGTACTTCCGCCGGCCACCAGGGGCGCATAGCTGTCCCACACCGGCATGGGCACGCCGAAATGCTCGCCGGCCTCCAACACCTCAAAGAAGCCGGCCCGCCACTCCTCACGGCCGTGTGCCAAGTGCGCCAACACCATGCGGCGGGTGTCGGCCTGAGCGAACATGCGGCCCAGGCCCACTGCGACGATCCTCGCCGGTAGACGCAGCAGCGGTGCAGGTTGTATCCGGCCGGTGGCAATGCCCCGCGCCCGGCATACGGCGACTCCTTCGCGCAGTGCCAACACCATGCGTCGCAGGGCGTCCCTGTCGGTGCACAGTCGGTCGTAGCCACCCGCTTCCAACAGCGGGCCGAGGGTGAGGGACTGTTGCAGGTAATGCACGGCGAGCCAGCCGGCCATGTCCCGCTCCCGTCGGACCGACAGCCCGGCCGCCGTCAGGGCGGAGACGGCTGTGTCCAGCGCGCCGCGTTTCGCAGGCGTGTCCGCTTCCAGGCGTGTGCCGTTACGGTAGAGCGTCGCCTCAATTCCCAAGTCGCCGCCCGCGTCGGTGCGTCCCCCGCCGATCTGGCCGGGGAAGCCGAGAACGTAGTCCTCTCGCGGCAGACACTCCCGTAGCTGAGTGACGATATCCCAGTGGTTGAGCATGAACAGTAGCGATGTCCGCCCGGCAAGTGGTGTGACGGCCGGAATCACCTCATGCAGGTGGAGCCGGTCCACCGTGACGAGCGTCAGCTCGGCGTCCACGGGCGTGGTGACAACCTCAGGAGGATACCGGCCGACCAGTGGCTGCCTGCAATGGCGTCCGCCGGCACGGTGCAGCCGCAGCTGCACGCCGGCTCGCAGCTGCTCCGCACGATGCGGGCGGGCCATGACCACCACCTGGTGGTCTCGGCTGAGCAGCCAGCCGTAGCTCAGGCCGATCACTCCCGCCCCGATGATCAGGATGCGCACGCTGCACCGCCGTCAGGCCACGACCACGCGCCAGCCGCGGGCGTCCAGGGCCTCCTCCAGGCTCTGCGCCGCGGCCGGCATGACCGAGAGCATGGCCAGGCCGGCGCTCTGGCCGGGCGAGTGTTCCATGGCGAAGTCCTCAATGTTGACGCCTGCCTTGCCGACGTCGGAGAACAGACGGCCGAGTGAGCCGGCGGAGTCGGGCACCAGCACCTGCACCTGTGCGTAACGGCGCGGTGCCCCGCCGTGCTTGCCCGGTATGCGGGCCTGCCCGGCATTGCCGCGGGTCATCAGGTCGGTAATGGAGCCGACGGCGCCCGGGGCGATGGAGCCGGCGTCCCCCGCGGCGGTGTATGCGGGGTCGTCCGGGTCGACGGCGGCCGGTGCGATCCCGGATATCAGGGCGTCCAGGTCCTCCCGCAGTCGGCGCAGCATGCCCACCACCGGTCCGGCGTTGCCGACCACGATGGCCGACCACAGCCGCGGATCGGAGGCAGCGATCCGGGTGGTGTCGCGCAGTCCCTGCCCGGCCAGGCCGAGCGCGTTCTCGGGAAGAGTCTCCAGCCGAGCGGCCAATAGGGAGCTGACCAGTTGGGGCACATGGCTGACGGCGGCGACGGCGGCATCGTGCTCGGCGGCACTCATGCGCACCGGGGTGGCGCCGACGTCGACGGCCAGGTTGCGCACGGCAAGTTCCGCGTCCGGGACCGCCCCGTCGGCGATGACCACCCAGGGACGGCCGGCGAACAGGTCGGAGTCGGCGGCGCCGGCACCGGACCGCTCCCGCCCGGCCATGGGATGGGAACCCACGTACCGGCGCGCCTTCGCGCCGCCGCGGCGGCGCACCTCGGCGCCGATGCGTTCCTTGACGCTGGCCACGTCGGTGACCACCGCCTCCGGGTGGTCGGCCAGCTCACGCAGGACCACCTCGGCGGCCACGTCCGGCGGGGTGGCCACCACCACCATCCTCGGCTCGGCGCTGTCCTGTTCGCGTACACGTCCGGCCCCCATGTCGCGCGCGAGTGCCAAGGAGGTGGGTGAGGTGTCGGCCAGCTGCACCTCGACGCCCGCGCCAGTCAGGGCCAGCGCCAGGGAGGTACCCAGCAGGCCGGTGCCGACCACCAGCACCGGTCCCCGGGTGGCTAGGACTGCCGAGGGGTTGCCGATGGCGCTCATAGCCCCGCCTCCTGCTGCAGGGCGCTTACCTCCGCACCGGTCAGTGCCCGCATGGCACCCGGGCGCAGGTCGCCGAGTGCCAGCGGCCCGATCCGGGTGCGGGACAGGCGGGTGACGGGGTGGCCGACGGCGGCGAGCATGCGCCGCACGATACGGTTGCGACCCGAGTGCAGCGTGACCTCCACAATGGAGGCACGCGGCGAGGTGTCCTTCACCACCACGCGGTCCGCGGTGATCGGACCGTCGTCCAGCTCGATGCCGCGCCGCAATCGACGCGGCACACCCGGGCCCATGCGCCCCTTGACCACGGCCACGTAAGTCTTGGCGACCTCGTAGCTGGGGTGCGTGAGCCGGTGGGTGAGTTCGCCGTCATTGGACAGCAGCAGCAGCCCCTCGGTCTCGGCGTCCAGCCGACCCACATGCACCAGCCGGAGGGAGGCGGCCCTCTCCGTTCCGCCCAGCTGCTCGGCGTGTTCCGCCAGGTAGCGCTCGGCGTACTCGGCGACTGTGGGGCGCCCCTCCGGGTCCTCCATGGTGGTGACCACGCCGGCTGGCTTGTGCAGCATGACGGTGATGACGTCGGGGTCGGTGAGCACCCGGGAGCCGTCCACCCGGATCTCCTGGGCGGCGGGATCCACCCGCACGCCGGGTTCGGTGACCCGCACCCCATCCACGCTGACCCTGCCGGCGGCGATCAACTGCTCGCATACGCGCCGGGACCCCACTCCCGCGTGCGCCAACACCTTCTGTAGCCGCTGCCCGCCGTCCGTGTAGGGGTCATCCGGCGCGAGTTCGCGTTCCCCTCCGGCGCCAGCATCCTGGGCGTCCGTCGGCTCGGCGGCCTCGTAGCCGATCTCCTCCAGATCGTCGGCGTCGTAGAACTCCTCGGCACCGAAGTGCAGTGCAGCCTCGGCACTAGTGCCCTCGTGGGGATCCATGCGCTTGGTCATGGCAGTATCCTTCCGGTGATCTCCTCCTCGATGTCTCCCAGGGAAGATGCATCGGGCAGGTAGGGGGCCAGGGGCGGCAGATCTTCTAGCGAGTCCAGTCCCAGGTACTCCAGGAATTCACTGGTGGTGCGGTAGAGGATGGCGCCGGACGGCTCGGTGCCGGCCTCCTCGATCAGACCGCGGGCGTGCAGGGTGCGCACCACCCCGTCGACGTTCACGCCGCGTACCGCCGCCACCCGGCCACGCGTGACGGGCTGCCGGTAGGCGATCACGGCCAGGGTCTCCAGGGCCGCCTGCGACAGACGCGCGGTGGCTCCGCCGATGACGAATCGCTCCACCAGATCACCGAAGCGGGGTGCGGAGGCGAGCCGCCAACCGCCGGCGGCGCGCCGCAGCACGAAGCCGCGGGCTCGGACCTCGGCCGCGTCCTCGTCGGCCCCACCGTTGTCGCCACTGTGCTTCCCGGCGTATTCGGCGGCGAGTGACTCCAGCAGCGCCTCCACATCGTCCTCATGCGAGCCCAGGGCGGCGGCGAGGGCGGCGGCGGTAACCGGCTCATCGGCTACTACCAGGACGGCCTCGACGGCGGCACGCAGCTCCTCCTGCGCCACAGGCACCGGCTCCCGTGCGCCCGCGCTCGAAGAAACCGGGGTGGTCATGCGAACTCCTCCTCCAGCTCGGGGGACGTCATGGCATCCACCTCCGCGTAGCCGCGCCAGGTGACGGTGATCTCCTCCATGGGTGCGTCCTGGGCCAGGTCGATGCCGCCCTGACGGTACAGGATCAACACCGCCAGGAAGCGGGCGACGATCACTGCGGTGCGGCCCGCATCGGCGGTCAACTCGGTGAAGGTCAACGTGCCGGAATGGCGCAGCCGGTCGACGATCAGCTGTAACTGCTCCCCCACGGGGACGCGCTCGTGCAGGTGCACCGTTTGCACACCCGGATCCCGGGGCCGGGTGAAGACGTCGGCGGCGATGCGGGCCAGGTCCTCGGCGTCGATGGTGGACACGAGCCGGGGCAGCAGGGCCGCGAGTTCGGGCGGTAGGCTGACGACGCGGGGGTGAGTGCGGGAGGCGGTTTCGGCGCGGGCGCGGAAGGCGGCGGCGGCCTCCTTGTAGGCGCGGTACTGCAGCAGGCGGGCGAAGAGCAGGTCGCGGGCCTCCAGCAGCTCCATGTCCTCATCGGCCTCATCGGGGTCGTGCGGAAGCAGCCGGTGCGCCTTGAGCGCCAGCAGGGTGGAAGCGATGACCAGGAACTCGGTGGCGCGTCCCAGGTCCCAGTCGGCGCGCATATAGGCGATGAAGTCATCAGTGACCTCCGCCAGGGCGAGTTCAGTGATGTCGAGCCGTTTGCGGGCTATGAGGGTGAGCAGCAGGTCGAAGGGGCCCTCGAACTGGGGCAGGTTTACGCTGAAGCCCGGCACCTGTGCGGGGTCGACCGGACCGGAGGCATCCAGCTGCGGGTTCTCCGGCTCAGGCGGCCGAGCCGCGGCGGGCACAGCTGCGGTGAGCGTCTCGGGCGACGTTTCAGGCGACATTGCCGCGGGCGATGACCTCCCGGGCCAGGCGCCGGTAGGCCTCGGCACCCGGGTGGCCGGGGGCGTAAGTGGTGATCGGCTCACTCGCGACGGAGGCGTCCGGGAATTTGACGGTGCGGCGGATCTGCGTGTCGAGGAGCTTGTCGCCGAAGGCCTCGGTCAGACGTTCGAGGACCTCCCGGGAGTGGAGGGTGCGCGGGTCCACCATGGTAGCCAGGATGCCGTCGATCTGCAGGCGCGGGTTGATGCGATCACGCACCCGGTCCACCGTCTCCACCAGGAGGGCTACGCCGCGCAGAGCGAAGAACTCGGTCTCCAGGGGGATCATGACGCCGTGGGCGGCGGTAAGCGCGTTGACGGTCAGCAGCCCGAGGGAGGGCTGGCAGTCCACGATAACGGCGTCATAGTCGTCCAGTACGGGCCGCAGCACGCGGGCGAGCGCCTGCTCACGGGCGACCTCGCCCACCAGTTGTACCTCGGCTGCGGACAGGTCGATGTTCGCCGGAATCAGATCAAGGCCATCAACGGAGGTGGAGTGGATGATTGGTCGCACGTCTGGGCGGACGGCGACCAGCATGTCGTAGACGGTCTTGTCCAATTCGTTGGCGTTGACTCCCAGACCGGCGCTGGCCGCGCCCTGCGGGTCGAAGTCGACGACCAGCACACGGCGCCCGTATTCGGCCAGAGCGGCGCCCAGGTTGATGGTGGTGGTCGTCTTACCGACGCCACCCTTTTGGTTGCACATGGCGATGACGCGCGCCGGGCCATGGGAGTCGAGCGGCGCCGGGACCGGGAAGACCTTCGCGTCCTCCTCCTGCTGGTAGTCGGCAAAGGTCTCGGGCGGATCGATCAGGCCGGGTTGCTTCGCGTCACTCACACCGGCAGCCTAGCCGAAGTGGCGGCACGTGGAGTGGCGACTGGCCTGCCACCCATCAGCCGCGGGCGCGCGGATGGCTGGTGGCGTACACCTCGCGCAGGTGGTCGACGGTTACCTTGGTGTAGATCTGGGTGGTGGTCACGGAGGCGTGCCCCAACATCTCCTGCACTACCCGCACATCCGCTCCCCCTGCCAGCAGGTGGGTCGCGAAGGAGTGACGCAGCGTATGCGGGGAGATGCGCCGGTCCTCCTGTGCGGTCGCCTCGTCGGCGCCAATGAGGCCGGCGCGTCGAGCCGCCTGTTGCAGCACCGCCCAGGCGGACTGCCGTGACAGGGGCCGTCCGAGAGTGTTGAGGAAGACCTCCGGCACCCCCCGTCCCTTCGCCGCAAGGACCGGGCGTCCGCGTACCAGGTAGGCATCCAGGGCGTCCCACCCGTATCCGCCCATCGGCACGATCCTCTCCTTGCGGCCCTTGCCGAACAGACGCAGGCATCCGGAGGCCGCGTCCAGGTCGTCCACGACCAGACCGACCGCCTCGGAGATACGGGCACCGGTGGCATACAGCAGTTCCAAAAGGGCACGGTCACGCAGGCCGGCCGGGGAGTCGTCGGCGTCTGCGGCCTCAAGCAGGCGCCGCACTTCGTCGACGGTCAATGCCTTGGGCAGTCGTCGCCCCACCTGCGGCGGACGCACCGGCGCCGACGGGTCGGCGGCGGTGACCCCCTCGGCATGAAGGAACTTGTGCCAGCCGCGTACGGCGGTAACGGTGCGCGACGCGGAGGACGCGGCCAGTGGGCGGCCGCCGTCGGCACCGGTGCGCAGCGCCTCCAGGAAGTCGGCCACATCCGCCTCACCTACCTGGCCGGGCGCGTGAATGGAGCGGCTGCGCAAGAACTCGGTGTAACGCACCAGGTCGCGTTCGTAGGCATTAAGCGTGTTCGGGCTGAGCCCCCGCTCCACCCGCAGGTGGGCCAGGTAGCCGGCCCGCGCCCGCTCAAGCCCGTCCCCGCGGCGGTCGACAGCGGGGCCGGCGGATGGAGACATCGACGGCTTCGTGACGGCACCGTCCCCGTCAGGCGAAGCGGGCGACCAACCCGAGGCCGATGATGGTGCCGGCCCACAGCAGAGCCACACCGACGGTGATGCGGTTGAGGTTGCGTTCGGCGACGCCGGAGGAGCCCGCGGAGGAGGTGATGCCGCCGCCGAACATGTCAGACAGGCCGCCGCCCTTGCCCTTGTGCATGAGGATCGTCATGATCAGGAAGAAGCTGGAGAGCACCAGTAGCACTTGCAGGATGATGGTCAGCACACCCACGCCGTGTTCCCTTCGTCGTCTGTCTCGGCCGGCTCAACCGGCGTAGCGGGAAGGCCGATACCGCCTAGCCGACGGCGACTCTACCCGATGGCCGGCCCATTGTGCGCAGGTGCGCCCGGTTCCATAAAGGAATCGGGCGCACCTGCCACCTATGTGCAACACAGATCAGGCGTAGAAGCCGGCCATCTGCGCAAAGGAGTCGGCCTTCAACGAGGCGCCGCCGACGAGGGCGCCGTCGATGTCCGCCTGGGCCATGAGCTCCTTGATGTTGGCGGGCTTGGCGGAGCCGCCGTACAGAACACGGGTCGCCTCGGCGGTGGCGTCACCGTAGTCGGCACGCAGGGCCTCACGGATGGCACCGCACACCTCCTGAGCGTCCTCGGCGGTGGCGGTCTCACCGGTGCCAATGGCCCAGATGGGCTCGTAGGCGATCACGATCTTGGCGACGTCCTCGGCAGACCAGCCGGCCAGGGCGGCCCGGATCTGGCCGAGCACGAAGTCCACATGGGTGCCGGCCTTGCGCACCTCAAGGGCCTCACCGCAGCACAGGATCGGGGTCATGCCGGCGTCCAGGGCCTTGCGGGCCTTGGCGCCGACCAACTCATCAGACTCGCTGTGGTACTCACGGCGCTCAGAGTGGCCCATGACCACGTAGCTGCAGCCGAGCTTGCTCAGCATGGAGGTGGAGATCTCACCGGTGTAGGCGCCGTTGTCGTGGATGGACACGTCCTGCGCACCGTACTTGATGTCAAGTCCGTCGGCCTCCACCACGGTTTGGACGGAGCGGATGTCCGTGAACGGCGGAATGACCAGGACCTCACACTTGGCGTAGTCGTGGCCGGCGTCACTCAGCGCCATGGCCAAGCCCTGCACCAGGTGGTTGGCCTCAAGGTGGTCGAGGTTCATCTTCCAGTTGCCCGCCATCAGCGGGGTGCGGTTGCTCATAATCGGATTCCTTAGCTTGGGATGGGATTGGTTGGGTGCCTGTCAGTCATCAAGGACGGCGATGCCGGGCAGCGTCTTTCCCTCCAGCAACTCCAGGGAGGCGCCGCCACCGGTGGAGATGTGGGAGAAGGTGGACTCGTCGAAGCCGAGCGTGCGCACGGCCGCAGCGGAGTCGCCGCCGCCGATCACGGAGAAGGCCTCGGATGCGGAGATGGCCTGGGCGACAGCCTTGGTGCCCTCGGCGAAAGCCGGGAACTCGAACACGCCCATGGGACCGTTCCACACGACCGTCTTGGAGGATGCGATCGCCTGGGCGAACAGCTCCCGGGTCTTGGGGCCGATGTCCAGTCCCATCTGGTCCGCCGGGATGGCGTCGGAGGCAACCACGGTGGCCGGGGCATCCGGCTTGAACTCGGGGGCAACGACGGTGTCGACGGGCAGAAGCAGCTCCACCCCGTTGGCCTTCGCGGTTTCCAGGTATCCCTTGACCGTGTCGATCTGGTCCTGCTCAAGCAGAGAGGTGCCGACCTCGTGACCCTGGGCGGCGAGGAAGGTGTAGGCCATGCCGCCACCGATCAGAAGCCGGTCGGCCTTGGTAAGCAGGTTGGCAATGACGCCGAGCTTGTCGGAGACCTTCGAACCGCCCAACACCACGGTGTAGGGGCGCTCGGGGTCGTTGACGGCCCTGCCGAGAGACTCGATCTCCTTGGCGACCAGCAGACCGGAGGCGGCCGGAAGAATGCGGGCGACGTCGTAGACGGAGGCCTGCTTGCGGTGCACGACGCCGAAGCCGTCGGAGACGAACACGTCAGCCAGGGCGGCGAGCTGCTCGGCGAAGACGGAGCGCTCGGCATCGTCCTTGGAGGTCTCCGCGGCGTTGAAGCGCACGTTCTCCAACAGCACGATGTTGCCGGGCTCCAGGGCGGCGACCGCCGCTTTGGCACCTTCGCCGACGGTGTCCTCGGCCAGGGTCACGTCCACTTCGGCCAACTCGGCCAGCCGCTTGGCGACCGGGGCGAGTGAGAAGTCCGGGTTGACCTTGCCCTTGGGGCGGCCCAGGTGGGCGGCGACGATGACCTTGGCGCCGGCGTCGAGCAGAGTCTTCAGGGTCGGCAGCGCGGCGCGGATGCGGCCGTCGTCGGTGATGTTCTTGTCGTCGTCGAGCGGAACGTTGAAGTCGGAGCGGACCAGGACGCGCTTGCCCTTCAGGTCGCCCAGGGACTCGATGGTCTTCATGAAACCTCGCAGTGTTGAATGTGACGTGGATTTACGGGTGAGTGGGGGTGATTGATTAACGCCCGCGCACGCCGGTGGCGCGCGCGGGCGTTAATCAGGTGCTCACGGTGTGAGTATCCGCCTGCTCGAGCTCAGGCGAGCTTGGCGCAGACCAGGGCGGTGAGCTGGACGAGGCGGTTGGAGTAACCCCACTCGTTGTCGTACCAGGAGACGACCTTGACCTGGTCGCCCTGCACCTTGGTGAGCTTGGAGTCGAAGATGGAGGAGTGGGAGTCGCCGACGATGTCGGTGGAAACCAGGTCCTCCTCGGAGTAGGCCAGAACGCCCTTGAGCGGCCCCTCGGCGGCGGCCTTGACGGCAGCGTTGATCTCCTCAACGGTGGCCGGCTTGGAGGGCTTGAAGGTCAGGTCCGTAACCGAGCCGGTCGGGACCGGCACACGCATGGCGTAACCGTCCAGCTTGCCCTTGAGCTGCGGGAGTACAAGGGCGACCGCGCGGGCGGCGCCGGTGGAGGTCGGGACGATGTTGAGGGCGGCGGCACGGGCACGGCGCAGGTCCTTGTGCGGGGCGTCGTGGATGCGCTGATCGCCGGTGTAGGCGTGAACGGTCACCATGAGGCCGTTCTCGATGCCGAAGGCCTCGTCCAGCACCTTCGCCACGGGGGCGAGGCAGTTGGTGGTGCAGGAGGCGTTCGAGATGATGTTGTGCTTGGTGGTGTCGTACTCCTGCTCATTCACACCCACCACGAAGGTGCCGTCCTCGTTCTTCGCCGGAGCGGAGATGACGACCTTCTTGGCACCGGCGTCGATGTGCGCCTGGGCCTTGGTGGCGTCGGTGAAGAAGCCGGTGGACTCGACGACTACGTCGACGCCCAGGTCCGCCCAGGGCAGGTTGCCGGGCTCGCGCTCAGCCAGGACGCGGATCGGCTTGCCATCGACGATGATGTTCTGCTCGTCGTAGGTGACCTCGGCGGCGAGGCGGCCCATGATTGAGTCGAACTTGAGGAGGTGGGCGAGGGTCTTGATGTCGGTCAGGTCGTTGACAGCCACGACCTCGAAGTCGGCGCCCTGCTCAAGGGCAGCGCGGTAGAAGTTGCGGCCGATGCGGCCGAAGCCGTTGATACCAACGCGGGTGGTCACTTTGTGTCCTCCTAGTGCACCAGTGGGTGCACATACTCGTAGCTCTTTGCACACACGGTGTGCCCCGGCCTTCGTGGGGAGTTCCCCGTCCGATCCGGCAGGTTGAGTCTAGCGTCACGTGCCTGCCGCCGGGCAGGTTCGGACACGCCACGGGCGAACACACCGGCTCATCTCACATGTCGAGCATGTCCTGGGTGAGCACCGACTCGGTGTCCGGGATGCCCAGCTCATGGGCGCGCTTGTCCGCCATGGCCAGTAACCGACGGATGCGTCCGGCCACCGCGTCCTTGGTGAGCGGCGGATCGGCCATACGTCCTAGTTCCTCCAGGCTGGCCTGCTTGTGCTGGATTCGCAGCCGGCCTGCCTGAACCAGGTGCTCGGGTACCTCCGCTCCGAGGATCTCGAAGGCGCGTTCCACGCGCGCCCCCGAGGTGACGGCGGCACGCACCGAACGGCGCAGGTTGGCGTCGTCGAAATTCGCCAGCCGGTTGGCGGTGCCACGATTCTCACGGCGGGTACGGCGCTCCACCCAGGTGGCATTGGCCTCGACCGCCCCCATCTTCTGGAGCAGAACGCTGATCGCCTCGCCGTCGCGCACCACCACCCGGTCCGCGCCGCGCACCTCGCGCGCCTTGGCGGCCACCTCGAAGCGGCGGGCGGCCCCGACCAGGGCGAGGGCGGCCTCACTGCCGGGGCAGGTGACCTCCAGCGCCGAGGAGCGGCCGGGCTCGGTCAGCGAGCCGCGGGCCAGGAAGGCCCCGCGCCAGGCCGCAGCGGACGCATTGCGCCCGCCCTGCACGACCGCCACGGGCATGCCGCGCACGGGACGACCGTGACCGTCCACCAGCCCGGTAAGGCGCGCCAGGTCGCGGCCGCGGTCGGTCACGCGCAACACGTAGCGGCTGCCACGATGTAGGGAACCGGCCTGCACGACCAGCACCTCGGGGGTCATGCCGAACAGCTCCCGCAGGTCGCGGTGCAGCCGGCGTACGGCGCCGCCGTGATCGAGTTCGGCCTCGACCACGATGCGGCCGGAGACGAGGTGCAGGCCGCCGGCGAAACGCAGCATCGCGGCCACCTCGGCCCGCCGCTGGTTGGCGTTGTCATTGTTCACGCGTGCGAGCTCGTCCTTGACGGTCACCGTCAGCGACATGTGGTGATGCTCCTGGTCTTGGCTGGTGGTCGGAACGGTTCTAGCAGGGATACGGTCAGATCTGTTCGGATTTGGTCGGATTTGGTTGGATGCGGTCGGGCACAGTCAGGTCTGTGGCGGTGCGCCGGCGATATCGCCGACCACGCCGTCGAAGGCGTCTCGGAAGACGGCCGCCAACCGCAACGGATCATGGTGGCACATGGCGTCCCCGGTGCGCACCTGACGCAGCACGAGAATCGCCCCCATCGACTCGGCGACGGCACTCAGATCAGCCACGTCCTCCACCACACTGGGATCGGCGACGACCACGTCCAGACGCAGGTCGGGCGCATACTCGGCCAGGACGCGCAGGTGGTCGGCCACGGTCATGTCGTCGGTCTCGCCGCTCTGGGCAGACAGGTTGAGGACCACGGCCTTACGCGCACGCGTGCGCACCAGGGCGCGGCGCATGGACGGCAGGATCAAATGCGGCAGCACGGAAGTGTACCAGGAACCGGGCCCGAGGATCACCCAGTCGGCAGCGTCGATGGCCCGGATCGCCTCGGGGTGGGCGTCGGCGTCCTCAGGCACCACACGCACATTCTCCATACGGCCGCGGGTCGAGGCGACGGTTACCTGGCCGCTGACGCGCTGGCGGGACTGGCCGTCGACGATATCCGCCTCGATCACCAGCGGAGAGGCACTCATAGGGATCACGCGGCCGTGGATACTCAGCAGTCGCCCCACCCAGTCCAGACCCTCGACCTCGTCGCCGAGCAACTGCCACAGGGCGAGAATCAGCAGATTTCCCAGAGCGTGATTATTCAACTCGCCCTCGCCTGAGAAACGATGCTGGAGCACATCCCGCCAGGTCAGTCCCCAGTCGGTCTCATCGGTGAGGGCGGCCAGCGCCATCCGCAGGTCTCCGGGTGGCAGACAGTCGAACTCGCGACGCAGCCGCCCCGAGGAACCACCGTCGTCGGCCACGGTTACCACCGCGGTGAGCCGATGGGTGACGTGCCGCAGGGCCCGCAGGGTCGCCGACAGGCCGTGTCCACCACCCAGGGCGACGACGGCGGGCCCCTCCTCACCGCGGCGGCTCCAGCCGGCGGAGTCGATAGTGGCCCGGGCCGTCCGTGTGTTGGCCTCGGCGCCATCACCCCGTGTCTCGCTCACAGCCGCCTCACTCCCTCCCCAGGTCCCGGTGCTGCACGGCGACCTGGAAACCGGAGGCACGCAGGCTGGCGGCGATCCGTTCGGCGGTGGCCACCGAGCGGTGCTTGCCTCCGGTGCAACCCACCGCGATGGTGACATTGGGCTTGAGTTCGTCGACATACCGGGGCAGCGCCGGAATCAGCAGGTTCACGTAGCCGTCCACGAAGGCAGATGCGCCGTCCTGCTGAAACACGTACTCGGCCACGGGCGTGTCCCGTCCGGTCAAGTGCCGCAACTCCGTCACCCAATAGGGATTGGGGATGAAGCGGACATCCAGGACGTGGTCGGCGTCCATCGGCAGCCCGTACTTGAAGCCGAAGGACATGACCGTCACCTGCAGGGCCAGATCGGACTCGTGCGCGACCAGTTCACGGATGCGCCGAGCCAGATCGTGCACCGAATAGCCGGTGGTGTTGATGACCTCGTCGGCCGTGCCCTTGAGTCCGGCCAGTAGGGTGCGCTCGTGCTCGATCCCGTCCAGGATGGACCCGGTGCCTTGCAGCGGGTGCGGGCGCCGCGAGGACTCAAAGCGGCGAACCAGCACGGCGTCCGAGGCGTCCAGGAAGATCAGGCGGATGTCCACACCGGTTTCCCGCAACTGCCCCAGGTACTGCATGAAGGAGGCGAAGAACTCGCGGCTGCGCACATCGACGACGGCCGCGAGCCGGTGCACCCCCGCTCCGACCGTGGTCATCATGCCGGCCAGCGCGGGCAGCAGCTGCGGCGGCAGGTTGTCCACCACGTACCAGTCGAGATCCTCCAGGGCGTCAGCCGCACGAGAACGTCCTGCGCCGGACAAGCCGGTGACGATGATCATCTCGGGCCGCTTGGCCGGGGGCACCGGGACGGCCGCCTCATCTATGGCGGAGATGCCGCGCGGCACCGTGTCCTTGACCGGGTCCCGGTGTTGGTGCACGGCTGCCGTGCCGTCTCCGGCGGAGTCGGTCCCGGCCACGTGGCGCACCCGCCTGCGCGGAGGCACACCCGGGGGCAGCGGGGCCGCGGGCCGGGAATCGGCCACGGGAACCGACGGGGGAATCCGATCGGGGCCGTCGTCCGGAGCGGGCGGACGGCCGGGGTCGGTTCGATCCGGTGCATCCATGACCCCAGCATTGCACAAACGGCTGTGTTGGGCCGCGGAGTTTCGGTAGCGTGGCCGCAGCAAAGGGCACCGCGGTGCCTAACCGATCGCACGCAACTGCGTGCCGAGCAGCGGAGGTAGCCGTGACCGAATCCCACTCCCCCTCACCCTTCACCGAGGACTTCGGCACTCCGGGGACGTCATCAGGCACCCGGGTGGCGCTGCTCGGCTCTGGGGAACTCGGTAAGGAGGTGGCTATTGCACTCACGCGCCTGGGTGTGGAGGTGACGGCCATCGACCGTTATGCGGGTGCTCCCGCCCAGCAGGTGGCGCACCACGCCCTGACCGTGGACATGTCCGACCCGGCCACACTGACGACGGCGATCGAGTCGACCGGGGCGCGGATCGTGGTCCCCGAGCTTGAGGCGCTGGCGACCGACGCCCTGGTGGCGTTGGAGCAGGCCGGCCGGGTTCGGGTGGTGCCGACCGCGCGCGCCGCCCGGTTGACCATGGACCGGGAGGGCATCCGTCGGCTCGCGGCGGAGGAACTCGACCTGCCCACCAGCCCCTATGCCTTCGCCTCCGCTCCGGCCGAGCTGGCAGCCGCCGCCCAGCGCATCGGCTACCCGTGCATCGTCAAGCCGGTGATGTCCTCCTCCGGGCACGGCCAATCCGTAGTGCGCGGACCCGACGACGTGGCGGCCGCCTGGCGCCTGGCGGCCGCGGAGAGCCGGGTGGATCGGGGCCGGGTGATTGTGGAGGGCCTCGTCGACTTCGACTCTGAGATCACACTGCTGACGGTCCGCTCTCGCGACCCGCACACCGGCCAGACCGTGACCTCGTTCTGTGAGCCGATCGGACACCGGCAGGTCGATGGCGACTACGTCGAGTCCTGGCAACCGCATCCGCTTGCGGCGACTGCTTCACGCCGGGCGCGGGAGGTGGCCGCGGCGGTGACCGGCGCGCTGGGTGGTTGGGGACTGTTCGGGGTGGAATTGTTCATCTGCGGCGAGGACGTCCTCTTCTCGGAGGTGTCCCCTCGCCCGCATGACACCGGCATGGTGACCCTGGCGAGCCAGCGCCTGAGCGAGTTCGAGTTGCACGCCCGGGCGCTGCTGGGGCTGCCGGTCGACACCTCCCTGCGCTCGGCCGGGGCCTCCGCCGTCATCAAGTCCTCCATCGAGTCCACACCCGACACCGGGGTGTGCTACACGGGTGTGGCCGAGGCACTGGCGGTACCCGACGTCGACGTGCGCCTGTTCGGCAAACCACAGGCGCACCCGGGACGCCGTATGGGTGTGGCCGTAGCCACGGCCGGAAACGTCGAGACCGCACGCCTCCGGGCGCGGGAGGCGGCCGGGGCCATCACCGTGACGCAACCCTGAATAGTGATCACGAGGGGCGGTCACCGAATTCGACGACGGCGCCGCGGCGCAGTGACCCGCGCCTCGCCGTCCCCGTAGAGCACGCCCTCCTCCGCCTTTACGGCCGCCACCAGCACGAAACTCAGGGTGACCAGCAGCGCCCAGCTGCCGAGCTTGCCCACGTGCACCAGGTGCCAGCCCGCCTGCTGGTCCGGGTAGCGCCAGGCGTTGAGGAAGGTGCCGAGGTTCTCCGCCAGCCACAGGAACACCCCGATGAGCGTGAACGACACGGCAGTGGGCATACGGTAGCGGTCCGGGCCCACGGTGAAGTGCACCGTGGAGCCCCATAGGGCCAGGACGAAGCCGATCGCCACCGCCCAGCGCAGGTCGCAGATGAAATGGTGGGTGTAGAAGTTCGCGTAGGCCGCTACTGCCAGCGCCGTCACCGGCCAACGGCGGAAGTCGCAGATACGCAGATCGAAACGCCGAAAGGCCTGACAAATATAGGAGCCGACCGAGGCGTACATGAAGCCCGAGAAGATCGGCACTCCGCCCAGGCGCACCACCCCGGCGTCCGGGTAGGTCCAGGAGCCGACGTGCACCTTGAACACCTCCAGCGCCAGGCCGATCAGATGGAAGGCGCAGATGACTGCCAGTTCGCGCCAGGTCTCCAGTTTCAACACCACGAAGGCGATCTGAATCGCCAGCACGTAGATGAGCAGTGCGTCATAGCGGGCCAGCGGCAGGTCCACCCGGTTCCAGATGACCACGGAGACCGCCATGCCGACGAACACGGCGATCGAGAAGGCGCAGCAGGACAGCTGGATGCCGGCGAACTGGGCCAGCCGCAACGGCAGCAGCCGCAGGCGACTCAACGGTAGGCGCTCTTCGGGCATCGGCAAAGACTACCCGGTAGCGACGACGTCGGTCGGCTGCGGCTGCTGCTCGTTTAGTAGGTCAGGCCTTCAGGCTGGCACCATTCGAGGCGATCACGTCCCGGTACCAGGCGAAGGACCGCTTGCGGTAGCGCGCCAGCGTGCCGGTGCCGTCGTCGTTGCGGTCCACGTAGACGAAGCCGTAGCGCTTGGACATCTGGGCGGTGGAGGCGGAGACGCAGTCGATGCAGCCCCAGGAGGTGTAGCCCATGACCTGCACGCCGTCGGCGATGGCCTCACGCACCTGGACCAGGTGGTCGTTCATGTAGTCGATCCGGTAGTCATCCTCGACGGTCGGGGTCCCGTCGGAGCCGGTGACCAGCTCGTCGCGCGCACCCAGGCCGTTCTCCACGATGAACAGGGGCTTGCCCCAGCGGTCCCAGTAGTCGTTCAGGATGGTGCGCAGGCCGCGGGGATCGATCGCCCAGCCCCACTGGGAGACCTCCAGGGTGGGGTTGACGACGCCGCCCATGAGATTGCCGCCGCCGGCTTCACGTTCCTGAGTGGCGGTCTCGCAGGAGGACATGTAGTAGGAGAAGGACACGAAGTCGACCGTGTGCTCAGCCAGGGTGCGGCGGTCCGCCTCAGTGATGTCCAGTTCGATGCCCTTGTCCCGCAGCTTGCGCAGGAAGTATCCGGGGTAGGTACCGCGCACGTGCACGTCCCCGAATGCGTAATTGTCCCGCTCCGCCTGTTTGGCGGCCCACACGTCCCGGGGATCCGGGGTGAGCGGATAGAACGGGATCGCCAGGATCATGCAGCCGACCTGCAGCTCGGGGTTGATCTCATGTGCGATGCGGGTGACCGACGCGGAGGCGACCAGCTCATGGTGGATGGCCTGGTACAGGTCCTGCTCGCGCAGCTCCTCCTTGGGCGTGTTGATGCCACCGGACATGAAGGGCTCGTGGAGGACGGAGTTGATCTCGTTGAAGGTCAGCCAGTACTTGACCCGCTTGCCGTAGCGCTCGAACAGTGTGCGGGCATAGCGCTCGAAGAAGCCGATCGTACGTCGGTCGGCCCAGCCGTTGTAGGCCTCAGTCAGGTGCAGCGGAGTCTCGTAGTGGCTGATGGTCACCAACGGCTCGATGCCGTACTTCTCCAGCTCGTCCAGGACCCGGTCGTAGAAGGCCAGGCCGGCCTCATTCGGCTCGGTCTCATCCCCCTTGGGGAAGATACGCGACCAGGCGATGGAGAAGCGGAAGACCTTGAAGCCCATCTGAGCCAGCAGCGCGATGTCCTCCTGGTAGCGGTGGTAGAAGTCGATGCCCACCAGCTTGAGGTTATCCGCGGTAGGCGCCTGGGTGCGGGGGCCGACGATTCCCCGGGGCATGACGTCCTGGACGCTCAGGCCCTTGCCGTCGGCGTCGTAGGCGCCCTCGTACTGGTTGGCGGCCAGTGCACCGCCCCACAGGAAGTCGGCGGGAAAGGTGGTCGATGTAGACATCTCTGGATTCTCCTTAATGCGTGAATGAATGCGTGAATGCTTGTGCTTGCTCACGGTTCAGTGGTCGATTTCGACGACGTCGGCGTCGGCCTCCACGTCGGCGTCGACCACCGGGACCACGCCCGCCAGGCTCGCCGTGTTGGTGACAACGAGGATGGTAGTGGGGTCGTATCCGCCCTCGCGCACAACCTCCAGGTCGACCTCGGCCAGTTCCTGGCCGCGGGTCACGCGCTGGCCCACCGTCACCTTCGGGGAGAAGCCCCGCCCCTCAAGCTGGACGGTGTCCAGGCCGACGTGCACCAGGAGCTCCACGCCGTCGTCGGTCTTGATGCCGTAGGCGTGTCCGGAGTCCATGACCGTGAGCAGGGTGCCGGCCGCGGGTGCCGTGACCACGATCCGCCCGGAACCATGGGGCCGCACGGCGACGCCGCCGCCCAGGGCACCGGAGGAGAAGACCGGGTCGGAGACCTTTTCCAGCGGCATGGCCCGACCCGCCACCGGGGCGCCCAAGGCGGTGGTGGGCTCCGCGGGGGCGCTGGGTTGCTCGGCCTGGGCGGCCTCAGCCCCGGAGGCGTCGCCGGATGCGTCGGACTCGTTGAAGCCGAGCACTAATGCCAGCACGAAGCCGACAACCACGGCCACTCCGATACCGATGAAGGTCACCGCCACATTGCCGTACTGCAGCAGCGCCGGAATACCGATCAGCGAGGGGAAGACGAAGGCGGAGGAGGCGCCGCCGCCCACGGCGATGATGGCGCCGCCCACGGCACCGCCGATGCAGCCGGCGATGAAGGGGCGCTTCAAGGGGAGGTTCACGCCGTAGATGCCGGGTTCGGTGATGCCGGCGAGGAATGCGGAAAGCGTGGCCGGGCCTGCTACCTGTCGCATCTGCGCCGAGCGGGTGCGGATCATGACGGCAAGCATGGCTGCGGCCTGGGCCAGGACGGCGGCGAACAGCGGGGCGGCCATGACCGAATACCCGGGATTGTCGTAATCGGCCAGCATGATGGGCACGAAGCCCCAGTGGATGCCGAACATGACGAATACCTGCCAGAAGGCACCCATCACCGCACCGGCGGCCCAGGGCGCGACCCGGAACAGCGACTGAATACCGGATGAGATCCCACCGGACAGCGCGGTGGTCACCGGGCCGATCGTCATCAGTACCAGGGGCACCATGATGGCGAGCACCAGCAGCGGCATCGTGAAATTGCGGATGGTGCTGGGCAGCACGCGCTTGAGCCAGCGCTCCAGGTAGCTCTGGATCCAGGTGGAGAAGATGATTGGCAGCAGGGATGAGCTGTAAGACGCCATCACCACGGGAATGCCGATGAAGGTCACCGAGTCGGCGTCCGCCAGGGCGACGATGTCCGGGTAGACCAGGGCCCCGGCGATGGCGACCGCTGTGATCTCGTTGGCCTTGAATCTGCGCGCCGCTGAGATCGCCAGCACGATCGGCAGGAAGTAGAAGACGGAGTCTCCGGCGGCATTCAGGATCGTGTAGGTGGTGCCCGTGGCCGCCATCCACCCCAGAGTGGTCAGCAGGGCGAGCATCGCCTTGATCAGCCCGGCGCCAGCCAGGGTCCACAGCACCGGGTTGATCAACGCCGAGATCAGCTTGATGAAGCGATCGAAGAGGTTGCCCTCCTCCGCGGGCCGGTCCGCACCGGAGCCCGCGGCGCCGAGTGACGTGATCCGCCCCAGCTCCTCATACAGCACGGGCACGTCATTGCCGATGACCACCTGGTACTGACCGCCCGCCTGTACGACGGTGACGACTCCGGGCAGCTGCTTGATCTGTGCCGTCGCCGCCTTGGACTCGTCCGCCAGGACCAGGCGCAGACGCGTGGCACAGTGAGTCATGGAGCGGACATTGCCCTCACCTCCGACCTTGTCCAGCAGTTGCGGCGCCAGCGCCGCATAGTCGACTTTCGCCATACGATCCTCCTCGATCCGGTTGCCCGTAGGTGGCCGGAAAACAAAAAAGACCCGAAACGACCACGCAGTTACTCTGCGAATCGTCTCAGGTCTTGCCCCTTGCGGGTCACAATCCTGGGCCCCGTGCGGGGCTCGTGGCCAACTATAAGGCCAACCTGCGGACGGACATCACAGCCGCACGGGGTGCCCTTGGTCACAGCGCATGTCAGGACACACCGTCTGCCTGTGGGTGCGTTCGGTCCATGCCGGCCTCCAGCCGGGCGACGTGCATGGTGAGATACGCGGTCTCGTCCTGCTGCACCGTGATCCCCAGACGCATCTCCAAAAGCTCCTTCACCCGTATGGCCACTCGATAGGCCCCCGGGTACCGGATCCGCAGGGACTCGGCGATGGCGGCGCCCGTGCCGTCTGCCAGCTGTTCCCCGGTGCGGGCCCGCACCAGGAAGTAGCGCAGATGCACGGCGAACCGCGCCGCATCGATCGAGTCGGGACGGAAGTCGCGTCCGTAGGCGGCCTTGAGGATGTCCATGACCTGCCCGATGAGTTTGGATTGGAAGGCGGCCTCGCGGGTGGAGGGCGCACCCACGGCGGCGGCGAACAGGTGCAGGGCGAGGGCGACGGCCTCGCCGTCGGGCAGCTGTACCTCCTGGGCCTGGTTGAGTTCAGCCACCATTCGCTCCGCCAGCCGCAGCTCCTCCGGGTGCAGGTGAGCGGCCTCGGAACGCAGCGGGTAGTCCATGGTGATTCCGGCCCGTACCCGCTCCATCGCCTGGTTGACGTGGTCGATCACCGCCACGATCGTGGAGGCCGGGACCGTGGTGCCCAGGTCGCGGGCGGCGCCACGGAAGGTGCGCTCGATCAGGGCTATGCGCTCCAGCGGGATCGCCGCCATCACCTCGCCGACACTCTCGGCGTTCTGTGCCAGCACGTAGCGGCGTACCACCCGGGATGTGTCGGCGTCCTGACCCGGTTTGCGCTGGAAACCCAAGCCACGACCGGTCAGTACCGCCTCACGCCCCAACTCGTCACGCGCCAGGATTACGTTATTGTTGAATACCCGCAGGATCTCCACCTGCGGGATTGTGTCACCGATCCGCCGCCCGTGGGGCGGGCGTCTGCTCCTCCCCGTGCGCCTGATGCGTGCTTTGGGCGGCAAGACGCTGAACAATGGTGGCGGCCAGGGTCGGGCCGATGCCCTTGACCGCGGCGATCTGTTCGGCCGAGGCGGCCCGGATGCGCTTGACCGATCCGAACTCCTTCAGCAGGGCCGCCTGGCGGGCGGGTCCAAGTCCCGGGATCGAGTCGAGCACGGAGCGGGTCATACCCGCCGAACGCTTCTTGCGGTGATGGGTTATGGCGAAGCGGTGGGACTCATCGCGCAGATACTGCAGTAAGTACAGCGCGGGCGAGGTACGCGGCAGCACGATCGGGAACTCCTCCCCCGGTACCCACACCTCCTCCAGCCGCTTGGCCAGGCCGACCAAAGGGATATCCACACCGAGTTCGTTAAGAACCTTGCGTGCGGCGTTGACCTGCGGCAGTCCGCCGTCGACGACGACGAGCCCGGGCGTGTAGGAGAAGCGGCGGGGGCGCCCGGTGTCGGGGTCGACGGGCCCGGAGACGGGCGCGGCGGTGTCGTCCGCGGACACCTCCCTGGCGCCGGGGGGCGACGGCTCATCATCGGATACGTACTCCTCACCGACGTCGGCGGGCACGGAGCCGGATACCGGGCCGGGGCTGTTCTGCTCGGCCAGCAGCCGCTTGAAGCGGCGGGTCAGGACCTCGTGCATGGCGGCGGTGTCGTCGGCGGTACCGGAGCCATCCTGGCCGCGGATGACGAAGCGCCGGTAGTCGGACTTCTTGGGTGCACCGTCCTCGAAGACGACCATGGAACCGACCTGGTAGGTGCCCTGGGTGTGGGAGATGTCGTAGCACTCCACCCGCAGGGGCGCCTCGGGCAGCTCCAGGGCCTCAGCCAGTTCCTCCAGGGCCTGGGAGCGCTGGGTGAGGTCGCCGGCACGGCGAGTCTTGTGCTGGCGCAGCGCCTCCTCGGCGTTCTTGCGCACGTTGTCCATGAGGGCGGCCTTGTCCCCGCGCAGGGGCACGCGCAGTTCCACCTTGGCGCCGCGCAGTCCGGTGAGCCAGTCACGCACAGCGGTGGCGTCGGTCGGCAGGGCGGGGACGAGGATCTCCCGCGGCACGGCCGTCGTGGAGGTGTGGGTGACGTCGTCGACGCTGGTGGCGCCGCGCTCGCGGCGCCCGGTGCGAGTGCCGTTCTCGGGGGCGGTGCGCTCCAGCGGGGCGGCCGGGGCGCGGTCGCCGACGCCGAGCGAGGTCGTCGGCCCGGAGCGGGCGGGGACGCCTACCGCCACGCCCACGGTGGCGGCGTCGTCGGCCGGGTCGAGCAGGTCGGAGTAGACCTGTTGGAGAAGCCGCTCGATGAGCTCGGCGTCGGTGGCGTCCTCAACCAGGTCGATCACCCAGCCGCGCTGGCCGCGCACCCGGCCGCCGCGCACGTGGAACACCTGGACGGCGGCTGTGAGCTCGTCACGGGCCAGGGCGAACACGTCCACGTCGGTGGCCTCCGGCAGCACCACGGCGTTCTGCTCAATGACCTTGCGCAGGGCCTCCGCATCATCGCGCAGGCGGGCCGCCTTCTCGAAGTCGAGAGCCCGGGCGGCGGCCCGCATCTGCGTCTCGACCTCGCGCAGGTAGGGACCGGTGCGGCCGGCCATGAAGGCACAGAAGTCCTCCGCCAGCTCCCGATGGTCGGCCGGACTGATGCGGTCCACGCAGGGAGCGGAGCACTTGTCGATATAACCCAGCAGGCAGGGACGGCCGGAGGCGTGAGCGCGTTTGAACACGCCGGCCGAACAGGAGCGGATGGGAAATACGCGCAACAGCTGATCGAGGGTCTCCCGGATGGACCAAACCTGCACGAAGGGTCCGAAGTAGCGCACGCCGGGGCGGCGGGCGCCGCGCACGATCTGGGCCCGCGGGTAGGTCTCCTGCATGGTGACCGCCAGGTACGGGTAGGACTTGTCATCCTTGTACTTGACGTTGAAACGCGGGTTGAACTCCTTGATCCAGGAGTACTCCAGCGCGAGGGACTCGACCTCGGTGGAAACCACCGTCCACTCCACCGCGCAGGCGGTGGTGACCATCTTCTGGGTGCGCGGGTGCAGGGCACTGAGGTCCTGGAAGTAGTTGCCCAGGCGAGCGCGCAGGTTCTTGGCCTTGCCCACGTAGATGACGCGTCCCTCGGCATCCAGGAACCGATACACGCCCGGCGAGGTCGGGATATCGCCGGGGGCAGGACGGTATGTCGACGGGTCGGCCATGCGGTAAACACTACGACCTGGGTTCGCAAGCCACCGCGCTTGCGTTAGGCTAACGTGACAACCGAACGGTTCCACTTCCATAGCCTGAACGAAGGAAGTGACTATGAAGACCCAGACCATCTACGGTTGCTTCACAGAGCAGGTCGCACGACGACCAGACGCCCCGGCAGTCACCACCCGGGCCAGAACCCTCACCTACGCCGAGCTTGACCGCATGGCATCCGCGATTGCCGCCATGCTGCCGCACAATCCCCGCTTCGTCGGCATCGTGATGGACCACGGCCCGGCGATGATCGCGGCCATACTCGCCGTATTGAAGACGGGAGCGGCCTACGTCCCGGCAGAGCCGTCCTTTCCCGTCGACCGCATCCGTTTCATGCTCACCGAGGCGGACGTGGATGTGGTGGTGACACAACGCGAATACGACGGCCTGTTCCGCGGGGCGGAGCGCATCTACATCGCCCCCGACTTCTCCGACGCCCCAGCACCGCGGCCCGTCCCGGTCGGCACGGCTACGGAGGATCTCGCCTACGTGCTGTACACCTCCGGCACCACGGGCGACCCGAAGGGCGTGTGCGTCGAGAACCGCAACGTGCTCGGCTACGTGTCGAGGAGGTGTTCTGCTCCCTGCTGACAGGCGCCGCGCTCGCCATCCCCTCCACCGCCGAGCACGACAACGTGCCGGCCCTGCTCGACTTCGTTGACGAGATGGGCGTGACGATCGTCGACGGTTTCCCCTACCTCATCGCAGATTTCAACGCATCGGGGCGCGTGCCCAAGGGGGTGCGTCTGTACATCAGCGGTGGCGACGTCCTACGGGCGAACTACTGCGACCAGCTCGTGGACCGGGCCGAGGTCTACAACACCTACGGTCCTTCAGAGACGACCTGCTGCGCCACCTACTACCGTGCCAGCGCCGGAGCGCCTCTAGCGGATGGCACCTACCCGGTGGGCAGGGCGGTGTTGGGCTACCGCGTGGATATCCTCAACGACGACCTACAGCCCGTCGACCGCGGACAGGTCGGCGAGATCTGCGTGACGGGTGCAGGCGTATCGCGCGGCTACCTGACACAGCGACCGGAGTCGAGTAACTTCGTCATGCAGGACGACGGCTCGCGCATGTACCGCACGGGAGACCTGGGGGTCATGACGGACACCGGCGACATCGCCTTCCTGCGCCGAAAGGACTCCCAGGTCATGAGCGAGGGGAAGCGGGTCGAGTGCACGGAGGTGGAGAACGTGCTCTCAGCCGACGATTCCGTTGACCGCGCCGTGGTGCGCGACCATTCCGACGAGAACGGGCTCTCCTATCTGGTCGCCTACTTGACGCCGGCCTCCCAGGGCATCGTGCTCTCCGAGTTGCGCGAGCGCCTCGCACGGCGGCTCACCTCGTTCATGATTCCCGAGTTCTTCGTCGTCATGAATGAGATCCCCCTGAACAGCAACGGCAAGCCCGACGACGCCGCTCCCACTCGCCTCGAGCGCGCCAACCGCGCCTACTACGAGCGGGAGCTGCCGACCGGCGGGCATATCGCCTGCCTGGCCCGCCTGGACGGCGAGCCGGTCGGATGCGGCGGCGTCTGCCTGCACACGGAGATGCCATCGCCCGACAACCCGAGCGGTCATTGCGCCTACCTGATGAACGTGTACACGCGTCCTGCATTCCAAGGACGCGGGGTAGGGGCGGCGGTGGTCGACTGGCTCATCCGCCAGGCACGTGCGCGGGGCGTGGACAAGGTGTACCTGGAGGCGTCGGACGCGGGCAGGCGGCTCTACGAGAGCACGGGCTTCACGGACATGGCCGACATGATGCGCCTGACGCAGGGCGGACGCACCCGCCCCGCATGAGCCGACCCGTCGTACCCTCGGTGTCACCATGAACACTGCCGCCTCCCACCATCGCGTCATCCCGCCGGATGCGGACGGCACCCCGGTGTCCTCCGTGCTGCCCGCTCCCCCGACGCCACGTCCGTCGGATTTGCGCCTGGTGGCGGTGGATATGGACGGCACCTTTCTGCGCACCGGCTCCAGCTATGACCGGGGCCGCTTCGCACCGCTGCGCCGCCGGATGCGTGCGGCCGGGGTGCGTTTCGTGGTCGCCTCCGGCAATCAGGAGGCGCAGCTGCTCAGCTTCTTCCCGGCAGCGGAGGGCCTGGCTCCCGACGGCGTGGTCTCCGACAACGGGGCGATCGTTCTGGCCGACGGCGTCCGGCTGCGGGAGACGCACGTGCCCATGGACGCGCTGGCGCGGGTGCTGGCGGTACTCGACGACGACGCCGGGCTGACCTTCATCGCCTCCGGCCCCGACGGCGCCTACCTGCGCGAATCGGAGACGCCGAAGATGCGTGAGCTACTGACCTTCTACCACCCACGGTACGAGCTGGTGGCGGATGCCGCAGACATTAACGGCCGCAGGGTGTCAAAGATCGCGCTGGTGGACGAGAGCGGCTTCGAGGCCGCGTTCCTGGACCGTCTCGATACGGTATTGGACGGCGCGATGGTACCGGTGGTGTCGGGGCACGACAGCGTGGACCTGATCGTACCCGGACGGCATAAGGCCTCCGGTCTGGACGTGCTCCTGGACCACTGGGGACTGGTGCCGGATCAGGTGGCGGCCTTCGGGGACTCCGGCAATGACGCGGAGATGCTGGCTCGGGCGGGCTACGGGATTGCGATGGCCAACGCCTCGCCGAACGCCAGGGACTCCGCCCGCTTCATGGCGCCCGCCAATGACAACGACGGCGTACTGCAGGTACTGGAGAGCTGGTTCCCTGCTGCGTGAGTACCTGAATGAGGAGCGGTGGTGGGCGATACTGGGATCGAACCAGTGACCTCTTCCGTGTCAGGGAAGCGC
>NZ_JAUMUL010000100.1 GCF_030530635.1 Actinomyces sp. | reverse complement strand
GTCGCAGTCGGAGGGGGCCTGCCCGTAACGGATGGCCCGGTACTGCACTCCCCGGCCGCGTGTGGTGGATCAGGCCGGTAAGGTCAGCGCCCTCGCGCCGGACGCTGCCAGATCCCCATGCGTAGGGCGCCCCTGGGCCAGGTCGGTGTACAAGCTCGCGGGTGGTCTGCCAGCCGATGATCCGCCGGGAGTAGACGTCGGCGGGCGAAAGCAGGCGCACCACCCAGCCGGACAGGGTTCGTACGTAGGTGGGGGTACCTCCCACGTAGTGGGGGAATGTCCGCCACCCACAACTCGTTGGGTCTGAACGCGCTGAAGTGTCTTTTGACCAGGTCCGCGGGGCACTGCTCCTTAGGAGCCGACCGGGTCGTCCTGGGCGATTTGGCGCGGCCGGTGGCCGTGCAGGCCCATGTCCCGCATCAGACGCACCCGCGGTGCAGCAGGCGTCGCATGCCCCAGGCCGTGCCGGGCGGAGGCCTCGGGCCGGCCCCGCATGGCGTGCATCTTCCTTGCGCCCAGTACGCAGTAGTTGTTCTCATGCACTCTGCTGGTTTCGGCCTTCAGAGCCTGGTCGCGTCTACTCCTTGCCGATGGGGGACGGGACTTGCGGGCCCGGCAGGACGGGTAGGGGCGATCTTGACACCGGCACTAGTAAGCGCCTGACAGAACCGGCACAGGCCCCAAGGTCCGCCTTGTTGCCCGTCGATGAAGGAGACCGGTGACCTCTAGCGGCGCCTCACACTCCGCCCGGGGCGCAAACATGCGCGCACCGTCTTGCGCAGGATCCCCGTTAGCCCTGCGCAGCTCGCGTACTTTCTTCTCCAGCTGCCTGATCCGCTCGGCATCAGATGTGGTGGTTCCCGGGCGGGCGCCTGCGTCGATCTCGGCCTTCTTCACCCAGGTACGCAGCGCCTCGGTGTGGACACCCAGTTCATCGGCGATCCTCCAGGTTCGCCCCCCTTAGACCTCTCCGGGTCCCTACGGGCCCCTGCACAGCCATCCTGGTAGCCCGCTCCCGCAACCCTCTTCGGGGTACTTCCTCTGAGCACTCCCGGCAGTGATCCTTCCGTGCGTTCACTGCCTCCATCAAACCCGGTGCAGTTCACCTTGGGCCAAGCCGTACTCGCCCTCGCCCACCGCCGCATCCTCACCCCATGTACGCCACGGGTCCGAGACGGCTCCCTCTACGACCCCCAACCAGCCCAGCAACTGCCCACAGCCGCTTGACAAACCACATAGGGGCACCCGCCCAGGGCAAGACCCGAATGGAGAAGGTGATGCAGACCCTCAAGACCGGCTACCGGCCACCCAGGCACCTCCAACGGCCCCACCGAAGCAGTCAACGGCCGCCTGGAACACCTACGCGGCATCGCCCTCGGATTCAGAAACCTGACCAACAAGCGCCATCCGCAGCCTCATCCACGCCGGCGGCTTCAGACAACAGCTACTACACCCCTAAACCGGAAGAGCCACATTAGTAAGACTGCCTTTGTATTGATCCGATAGTGGTGTAATCGGAGCCGTTCCATTTCGCTGTGCATACATACAATGCCGGGACGGTTGCCCCGAATGAGTTTGTTCCGCGTACTGTTCCGGTAATCAGCCATTCGCGTTCTCCTTGTTTTGCGGCCGTGGTGCCGCTGAAGGATGCGGAGTGGGGGTCCTTGAGTTGCTGCGATATCGCATTCTCGCATGCTATGATGGCGCCGGATTCGGACCCGTCGGATTCGTACCCCCAACGCATGGGTATAAATACAATGAGCAATGCAATGAGGAGCCCTGTGGCCATGTTTCGCGCGTGGAATATAGCGCCGTCCTTTTGGTTGTGGTACATTGCTTCGAAGACTGCGATTTCGCTGGGGGAGAAGGTGACTCCCGCGGCCTTGTCAATTTCTACGGCTGTGGACATTTCCTTATAGAACTTGCGCACTTCGCGAGCTTTTTGACTGTGCTTATTAAACACGACTGTCGCCGCGATGCAGGTGATAGCGAGGAGTCCGGCTAGGTAGATCAGATCGCCGTTGGTGAAGGTGATAGCGGTCGCTATGATTCCCGAGGTGAGAGCTATCCAGAAAGGTGTGTTCGCCCTGGATTCTTGTTCGATGCGTGTTTTATCCATTTGAAGTACGATCCGGGCGGAGGACTCTTCAGGAAGGGAGTC
This sequence comes from Actinomyces sp., assembly GCF_030530635.1. GTDB lineage: Bacteria > Actinomycetota > Actinomycetes > Actinomycetales > Actinomycetaceae > Actinomyces. The sequence goes on along the minus strand of NZ_JAUMUL010000100.1, from coordinate 4,458 downwards.
GAGGAGGTGGTGGGGCAACTTGGTTGCGCTCATTGCGTGTCCTTGCATCTGGGCCTGCGATCATGCGGTCGCGTCTTTTGTTGAAATCAAAGGTAGCGGACGGTTTGGGGGTGTGGGTGGACTGCGGCGCTCGGTTACGACATTGTTAGCAGTTCCCTCACGAGCGGGGTTGCGTGGGATCTATGTTGGCGTCGGTCAATCTCAGCGCACCTCGCGTCTGGTACGTACGGCGAGTGGGTTGCGTGCTGTGGCGTTTCTCAAAGGTGCGCGGTGGTCATGTGGTTCGCTCGTACGGTGCGCGGGTGTGGAGGACGTTATGGGTTGCTGTCCTCTTGCTGACCATCAGCGGTTTTCAGTGGTCTGGAGCGTGCACAGATATCTAGGCGCATCCAGCGCCAACGCCGTGCCAGATGTGTGCATGCGTGCCCTTACCGCCGCGGACGCCGCCAGTCGCATCCTGGAGATCGAGGAGGGGGACACGGCCGTCGCCCATGCCCGCACCGCCGTGGGCCTCGCCCTGTCCGACCAGGGGGTCGACGCCGACCCCGCCGCGGCGATGACCGTGGGCTGTGCAAATAGTTCCTGCCACGCCGCGGTGGTGCGGATTGAGGTGGGCGTGGACCTGCCACTGCTGTCCTTGAGCGGCGTGGGGCAAGACGTGGTCGTCATAAACGCCGAGCGCTCCGTCACTCTCGCCGGGACGGGAGACGAACCATGATTCTGGGGATGCGGAGCGGCGAGCGCGGTGTGGTCGAGCGGACTCGGCAGACTGCCAGGCGACTGCGCCGAGTCGTTGTGTGCGCACGTCGGGCGGCCGCCGCAGAGGAAGGACAGACCCTTCTGCTGGGTGTCGGGCTGATAGCCGTCGTGCTGGCCCTGATCTTGGCATTGGCCTCGGCCACCGCCGTCTATCTGGATCTGAAAACGCTGACGTCCCTGGCCGACTCGGCCGCGGTTGCGGCGGCGGACGCCGTTGATGAGGATTCTTACTTCGGCGGTACCGTTACGGATGCCGGGCCGGGGGAGCTGTCCACGGCGAGCGTGCAGGCTGCGGCGGCAGCTGACCTGGCGAACCAACCGGTTGACCTGGCGGATCTACGGATCCTGGAGGCCTCCAGCCCGGATGGCGCTACTGCCGTGGTCACGTTGTCGGCCCACTCGCGGCCGCCCTTCCTGCCCTGGGGAGTCATACCAGCATCCGGGTTCACCATCACCGCCACTGGAACCGCCCGCGCCACCACCGGGTTGTGAAGGTGAACTGTCCGAATCCGGCACAAACGCGCTCGAAGCAGCCAACTTACGTTTGCTGATCGTTGGAATCAAGCAGTTTTACGGGTGACCGACGGGTACGGGTGCGGCGTTTGTGCCGAATCTGGACACTGGGCCGGCGAACACCAGTGGCCGCCGTCGGCTCGGTCCACGGGTCTGTTCTAGACTCGGGCCCGTGGCCACAGACTTCCCCGCCGAGATCGAGCAGCTCCGACACACCTACGCCTCCGTCGTCGCCGTGACGGACCCCGAGGCGCTGCGCGGGCGCATCGCCGAACTGTCCGAGCAGGCCGCCGCCCCCGACCTGTGGGATGACCCCGATGCCGCGCAGGCCGTCACCTCCGCCCTCTCGCACGCACAGGCGGATCTCAAGCGCGTTCAGGCACTGGGCGGGCGCATCGATGACTTGGAGACCATGGTGGAGATGGCGGGGGAGGAGTCCGGCGCGGACGCTGAGGAACTGCTGGCCGAGGCCGAGTACGACCTGGCTGGTGTGCGCAAGGACCTGTCCGACCTGGAGATCCGCACCCTGCTGTCCGGCGAGTACGACCAGCGCGACGCCGTGGTCACCATCCGCTCCGGGGCGGGCGGAGTGGACGCCGCGGACTTCGCCGAGATGCTGCTGCGCATGTACACCCGCTGGGCCGAGCGGCACGACTACCCGGTCAAGGTGCTGAACACCTCCTATGCCGAGGAGGCCGGGCTTAAGTCCGTCACCTTCGAGGTGCACGCCCCCTACGCCTACGGCACGCTCAGCGTGGAGGGCGGCACCCACCGCCTGGTGCGCATCAGCCCCTTCGACAACCAGGGCCGCCGCCAGACCTCCTTCGCCGCGGTCGAGGTCATCCCCCTGATCGAGTCCACCGACCACATCGACATCCCCGAGACCGACATCCGCGTCGACGTGTTCCGCTCCTCCGGCCCCGGCGGCCAGAGCGTCAACACCACCGACTCCGCGGTGCGCATCACCCACCTGCCCACCGGGCTGGTGGTCTCCATGCAGGATGAGAAGTCCCAGATCCAGAACCGTGCCGCCGCCATGCGCGTGCTCCAGTCCCGCCTGCTGCTGCTCAAGCAGCAGGAGGAGGACGCCAAGAAGAAGGAGCTCGCCGGCGACGTCAAGGCCTCCTGGGGCGACCAGATGCGCTCCTACGTGCTCAACCCCTACCAGATGGTCAAGGACCTGCGCACCAGCTACGAGGTCGGCAACCCCGACTCCGTATTCGACGGTGACATCGACGGCTTCATCGACGCCGGCATCCGCTGGCGCAAGCAGCAGGAGCAGGCGGCCGACTGAGCCGCTGGTGACTGGCGGCACAATCGCCTGCGTGAGTCGGCCGCCCTACACCTAGACGGGCCTGCCGGCAGGTCGGTATCACGACTCGCTGACTCCTCAGTGCCGGGATAGTTCGGCCTCGCGGCTGTTGCCCGGCGCGTCACCTTCCTTCTCGCTCGGACGAGACTACGCGGACATCGCAGGCGTCAATCGCGCCGGCGAGCATGGCCTCGACCGCAGGCTCGTCACCGGCGCACGCCAGGACCGCGGCCGGGCGTGCGCGCAGCCCATTGACGGCGTGGACCGTCTCGCCAGGGCGGCATTCCCAAAAGACGTCGGTCCCGGCCGGGAGTTCTCTACTGAGGCTGATGCCGACGACGGTTCCGGCGGCGGTCTCGACGAAGCGCACGCCTGCGTGGCGACTGATCTCCGGGGTCGGCGGCAGCGGCTCTCCGCGCAGGGAGTCGACCAATTCGCCGTAAAAGTCCAACCCCGGGCACACCGCAGACACCAGGTCGGGGGAGATGAAGTCTCCACCCTGCCGGACGTGGAACTCACCCCATACGATTTCTTTCTCAGGTGTCACCCAGAACTCGACGTGCAGGTGCCCGCACCGAATCCCCAGCGCATCGATGCACGTCTGGAGCTGCTCCCGCAGGTGACATGACGGCGGGATCCTGTCGGGCCCGGCCGGCTGAAGATGGCCAGTCTCGACGAAGCTCTCGTTGGTCGTCTTGGCGGTCGTCGTGTAGACGCGGACTTGCCCGTCAACGGTGAGACCCTCGACAGAGAACTCCGTACCTGTCACGAACTCCTCCAGGCAGTAACCTCCTGCGATGACATCGGGGCCGAGATCGGGCAATTCGTCCAGCGAAGCGATGTGGTGTACCCCTACGCTGCCCATCCCGGTAGCCGGCTTGACGATCCAGCCGCCGGGGGCGGGAGGCGGTGTCTTCACTCTCGCTCCGGCCGCATTGCCGAACAGCGATGTTCCGTCCGCCGCGGCCCCTATGATCCGCAGGCACTGCGGCTGACGCAGACCGGCCTGACGCAGAGCCTCGCGGCAGGCAGGTTTGTCCTGGATCAGCCTGATGCAGGCCTCGTCGTTGGCCATGGTCCCCAGCGCGCGGGCAAGCCGGCTGTTTTGCAGCTGATAGTTCTCTCGGAGTGCGGTGGACAGCACCACTTCGCCCGGGCAGCGCGCTCGAATCTCCTGCACCGCCGCAGTGATCTGCTCCGCGTCGAGTCCGCTCGTGTAAGGGCCGGGAACCGTGACCAGGCAGTCGACCGGTATGGGCGGGGTCTGGTGCTGTAAGGGCTCATGAAAGTCCACGCCGCAGATGCGCAGCTTCCGCTCCCGGCAGGACTTCAGAAAACCTTGAAACCAGTGCGCTGAGGCGTGCGACCCGGAGGTGGTGACGCCGACAAGCACCGCCCAGGCGGATGTGTCGTCAGGCAAGGACATTCAGCCAATCCTCTCTTCCAAAACCGGCGTGCGCGTAGTGGCCACCGGTCACCTCAATGAGCTTATTTGGTTGTGCCGGCGGCATGACGCCTACGGGCGTCCTCGGCTCGGTCGGCGGTAAACGTCGCGGCGGTGTCCGAGCGTGACCACAACGACGACGAGTCGGCCGTCGTCGATCGTGTAGATGATGCTGAATTTACCCAAGTCGCCTACTCGTACCCGCCAGGCGGGGCGGCCTTTGAGAGGGCGGCATCCGGGAGGGCGCGGGTTGGTGGCAAGCAGAGCGATCGCACCCTGGAGCCGGCGCTGATCCCGCTTGTCGATGCGGCGCAGAGCTTTGAGCGTTCTGATGTCGAATCACGACCTTGGGGTGGGGGGGGGGTCCCCCCCCCCGGGGGGGGTAAGCCCCCCCCCCCCACCACACAGCAAACCCCCCCGCGGCGGGTGG
>NZ_JAUMUL010000020.1 GCF_030530635.1 Actinomyces sp. | reverse complement strand
AGGCCGAGCGCACCCGCAAGCTCGACTTCGAGGAGATCCAGATCCCGCCGGGCCCACGCCTGGGCAACCAGGTCCTGGAGGCCACCAACCTCAACAAGGGCTTCGACGGACGCACCCTGATCGACGATCTGTCCTTCACGCTGCCGCGCAACGGCATCGTGGGCATCGTCGGCCCCAATGGGGTCGGTAAAACCACTCTGTTCAAGACGATCGTGGGCCTGGAGCCGCTCGACGGCGGTGAGCTCAAGATCGGCAAGACGGTCAAGCTGTCCTACGTAGACCAGAGCCGTGCCGGCATCGACCCGAAGAAGACCCTGTGGGAGGTCGTCTCCGACGGGCTGGACTACATTCAGGTGGGCCAGGTGGAGATGCCCTCGCGCGCCTACGTGGCCTCCTTCGGCTTCAAGGGTGCCGACCAGCAGAAGCCGGCCGGCGTGCTGTCCGGAGGTGAGCGCAACCGCCTTAACCTGGCGCTGACCCTCAAGCAGGGCGGGAACCTGATCCTGCTGGACGAGCCCACCAACGATCTCGACGTCGAGACCCTGTCGTCGTTGGAGAATGCGCTGCTGAACTTCGCGGGCTGCTCGGTGGTCATCACCCACGACCGCTGGTTCCTGGACCGCGTGGCCACCCACATCCTGGCCTGGGAGGGCACCGATGAGAACCCGGCCTCCTGGTACTGGTTCGAGGGCAACTTCGCCTCCTACGAGGAGAACAAGATCCAGCGTCTGGGCGCCGAGGCCGCCCGTCCTCACCGCGTCACCTACCGCATGCCCACGCCCCACCCCCCACATACAAAAAACCCGGGGGGGGGCCCCCGAACCCAATCGATCCGTGGCCCCACCCGCTTGCGCCGGGCTGAAGCTTTCAGCCCGGCAGCTTGGGGTCAGTGGGTCACTTGCGGGCCCGGGCGCGATGTACCAGCACCGTGCCGAGGATCAGCAGAGAGCCTGCACCCAGCACCAGCGGAAGTCCGTTGGAGCCGGTCTTTGCCAACGAGCGCCCCGGCTTAGCAGAGGTGGTGATTACCGTTGCGGTGACCGTGCTCGTGGGGCTGGGAGCCTCCGAAGCGGTGGGGGACTGACTCGGCACCGCGGACTCCGGCGGAGGAGTGGCGGAGGGTGACTCACTCGGGGTCGGCGACTGGCTCGGAGTGGGGAGTGTCTGGAGGGTGCCGGTGGCCGAGCCGCCGCCGTTGCGGAGGATCACGTTGGCCTCCCGCTCCAAGGTGCGACTGCCCAGGATGAGTGAGGCGGTATCGGTCCAGGGGCCGGCGCCTTGGAAGTTGACCGGCAGGTAGAGCCGGGCGAACTGGCCGGCGGGAATCACGATGGTTCCGGAGATGGAATCATCGGTGCAACTGGACACGGTCACCTGTGCGGGGGTGCCGCCAGTGGGGTCACCCCAAACGTTCCGCCCGGTGTAGGAGTAGGCGGTCGCCTTGCACGTGAATGCCTGATTGGGCGACGTGAGCTTGTCGGACCACTGCAGCGTCACCGAATCGGCGCCGCCAGCGATCTCCTCGGTGATGGTCGGGGTCTGGAGGGTCACGCTACCGGTGCTCACCCCGTTCTCATTGGGTGCGGGGGCGGAGCCGAACTTGGCCAGGCCGCTGGGCATCTCGGTGCAGTTCCCGGCGCATTCGCCGATGGGTACCTCAACGGTGGTGGGCTCACCGTTGACGTTGAAGGTCAGGGCCTCCGTGCTGGAGGGGGTGATCGCGCTGGTTAGGTAGGTGTCGATCCAGCCGGTCAGGGAGACTTCCTGGTGGGACTCGACGTAATCGGTCAGTGTTACGACCAGGCGGCCGTTCGTGCCGTCCGCATCGGTCGTGTAGGTCATGGTGGCGGCAGTCTGGCCGTCCTCGGTGTTCAGGTTCCAGGTGGTCCCGGAGTCGAAACGCAGCTTCTCCGGAGTGGTGATCTCGTAGGTCTGTCCGGCGCAGTGCCCATCATTGAGCTTGAGGGTGAACTGAAGCTTCAACATTTCCCAAGCGCGCACCCTGTTCTCGGTGGATGCCGGCTCATCCTGTTTAAGGATCGTAATGTCGGGGGGCTCGGATGTGGGGGTGCACGTGCCCTCGGTGGCACTTGCCGGGCTGGTGAACGCTGCGGGGGTGATCATTGCCAGGGCAATCATCCCTGAGGCGAACAGCGCCAGGAGACGTGATGGGGCGCGGGAACGCATAGCGCTCCTTTCCTAGGCAGGTAGGGGTTCTAATGGACGGCGGGACTGCCGTTACGGAACGCAAGGGCCCGATCGCAAGTCCGAAGGACACGGGAGTAGGGGCAGCTGGGTACCGCGGAGGCAGATCTCTCTTAAGCATCATACCTGCGTGAAGCGGAACATGGAGGTGTATGAGTGCACACTCGCGGTGTACGCTGTTACGTTTATCACCGACGCCCTCGCATGTCGATTGCTAAGGCGTCGTGCGAGTGGGCTCGCGCGTGTCCCCCGGCGCTCCGGCCGACGCGGTCGACCGGGTCAGGACGGGGCGTCCGGAATCGGTCCGCCGTCGTCACCCTCGGCCACACGAATCGCCCAGTCGCCACCGCCGCGGGCCGTGGCGGTGGGGGTGCGGATCATGCCCTCCTGGGCGATGGTGGACACCAGCCTCCCTGCGGAGTCGAAGACCTCGGCGCGGGCCATGGAGCGTCCGCCCTGAGAGGTGGGGGAGTCCTGCACGAACAGCAGCCAGTCGCCGGCGTCGACGTCACGGTGGAACCACTGGGCGTGATCCAGGGTGGCCAGGCTCATGCCCTCGCTGCGCCAGGACAGGCCCTGACTTCGCAATGCCGGCTCCAGCATGACCTGATCGCACATGTAGGTCAGCAGCGCCCGGTGCACCGTCTGGGTTGCAGCGGCCGGAATCGTGCCGCGTGAGCGCACCCAGAGGTGCTGGCGGGCCTGGACCGGTTCACCCGGACGCAGATAGATGTTGCCCTCCACGTGGCGGATGTCGAAGGCCGTGGTGCGACCCAGGAACTTGGCCACGGGGTGGTCGATGGAGCGGAAGATCTCCAGCGCGCTGATCAATTCCTCCGGACCCGGGACATCCGGTGCCTCGAGCTGAACCTCCACGCCCTCCTGTTGTTCCTGGAAGGAGGAGATCATGGCCAGGATCGGCACGCCGTCCTGGGTGGTCGTGGTGCGACGCTGGGAGAAGGAGCGCCCGTCATGTATACGCTCGACGTCGAAGCGCAGGGACTGGCCCGGCTTGCCGCCGCGCAGGAAGAAGGCATGCACCGAATGCGGCTGACGGGGCCCGTCGCCGTCGTCGACCATGGTCGCCGCCGCCGCCAACAGGCCCTGGGCGACCACCTGCCCGCCGTAGATGCGACCGGACAGCTGCGGCAGCGAGGAGCCGGTGAACGCGTCCACCCCGTCCCCCGCGCCGGCCACATCCTGAAGGGCGAGGATCCGTGTGACGGATCCGAGTGGTTCGGTGGTGGCGGGGGGAACGGGGTAGGGCGTCGTCAAAGACCGAGCTCCTCCAGGATCGGCAGTTCGGCGCGCACCGCCTGCCGGGCGTCCTCGGCCGTCGCCGAGGCGGTCGCGATGTCGGCCAGTCGCCTGCACTCGGCCAGGTCCACCGACTTCAGGACGGCATCGACGTCGGGCAGGGCGCGTGCGGTCATGGACAGGCTGGCCACGCCCAGACCCACCAGCACGGCCGCCAGTGCCGGGTCGGCGGCGGCTTCACCGCAAACGCCCACCGGACGTCCGTGGGGGGCGGCGCCGTCGCAGGCCTGGCGGATCAGACGCAGGACTGCCGGCTGCCAGGCGGTGGACAGGTCGGCCAGTGAAGACAGCAGCCGGTCTGCGGCCATCACGTACTGGGTCAGATCGTTGGTGCCGATGGAGGCGAAGTCGGCGTGCTCGAACATCTTGTCGGCCATGATCGCCGCCGAGGGCACCTCGATCATCATGCCCGCCGTCTGAAGGCCGTAGGAACGGGCCTTCTCAGTGAAGGCCTCGGCCTCCTCCGCCGTGGAGATCATGGGGGCCATGACCCACACCTTGGCGTCGGTCTCGGCCTCCGCCCTGGCCAGGGCCTCCAGCTGATGGTCCAGTACCTCCGGGTCGCGGCGTGTGGTCCGGTAGGCACGTACGCCCAGCGCAGGATTGGCCTCGGTGGCGTCGGTCAGGAAGGGCAGGGGCTTGTCAGCGCCGGCATCGAGGGTTCGCACCACCACCTTCTTACCGGGGAAGGCGGCCAGTACGGCCTTGTACGCCTCGACCTGCTCGTCGACGCTCGGCTCCTCGGGCTGGTCCAGGAAGCAGAACTCGGTGCGGAACAGACCCACACCCATGGCGTTGGCCTCCGCCGCCGAGCGGGCGGCGGCGCCGTCGCCCACGTTGGCCAGCAACTGCACCTCGTGACCGTCCTTGGTGGCGCCGTCGCCGTTGAACACGCGCACGCGGCTGGCGAGTTCGCGGGCACGGCGCAACTGGTCCTCACTGGGGTCGAGGACGATCGTGCCCTTCGTGCCGTCGACTAGCACGATATCGCCGTCGGAGAGCTGATCGGTGACGGCCGCTCCGGTGCCGACGATGGCGGGCATGCCCAGGGCGCGGGCCAGGATTGCGGTGTGCGACGTCGGGCCACCCTCGGAAGTGACAAACGCCACTACCTTCTCCGGATCCAGGAGCGCGGTGTCTGCGGGAGCGAGATCCTCGGCCACCAGTACGAAGGGCTCCGGCAGACGGGGAATGCCGGGCATGGGGGCGTCGGTGAGTACGGCGACGATGCGGTCACGCACGTCCTGCACGTCACGCGTACGCTCGGCCATGTAGCCGCCCAGGGATTCGAGCATGGATGCTAGCGTTCCGGCGGCCTCCCACACGGCCCGCTCGGGTACCAGACGGCGTTCGCGGACCATGGCCTGCGCCGAGGACGTCAGCGTGGGGTCAGCCGCCATCTGGGCGGTCGTCTCCAACAGGGTGCGGCCATCACCCTTGGCCTCGGCGGCTGAAAGCTCAAGGCCCTTCTTGACGGTCTGCGCGGCCGCGGCGATGCGGTCGCATTCCGCCTCGGTGTCACGGCTCGGTTCCAGCGTGGCGATGTCGGGCTCGGCAATGCCGGGCGCCATGCGGGCGACCGGACCGGCGACGAGCCCGGGGCTCACGCCGATGCCGGACAGTGGGGTGGGGGTTGCGGCGGACGGGGCCATATGGTGCTCCTCAACAGTGACGGAGAGCGGAGACGGGTGTCACGGATCATTGTGCACCGAGACGGTGCTTCGGGGAACGATTCCGCCATCGGATGAATGACGATTGACATGAGAGAAGCTGTCCGACCCCGCCCCCGGGCGCCGTGAACTGCGATAAAGTGACGTCGAGCACGAGGATCTACTAGGAGCGCGCATGAGTACTGCAGCTGACATCGTCGCCGGTCTGGGCGGGCGTGAGAACATCACCGACCTGGAGCCCTGTATCACCCGCCTGCGGGTGGAGGTCGTGGATCAGGAGAAGGTCGACGAGGATGCCCTGCGCGCCACCGGCGCATTCGGTGTGGTCCGCTCCGGCCGGGTGGTACAGGTGGTGGTCGGCCCCACCGCCGACACGATCGCCCAGGAGATCGCTGATCTCGACTGATTCGGGACGGTCGGTCGTCGGCACCGTGCCGACTCTCGGTTGCCGTGCGCCCCAAGCCGTCCTCGAGGCGGCCGGGGGCGCACGGGCGTCGGCGTGGGTGATTGGCGTCAATACGGATCGTGTGAAACGCTTGCTGCAAGAGATGACCCCGCCTCCGAGTCGACCGCGCAGCCGCCTCGACGCGCAAGCGGGACATCTCTTGAGAACCACCTTCCCGCGCCCCCGCATTCGGGGCGCCCTCGCGCGCACGCGCGACCGAGCACTAGGCTGAACCGCGATGACCGACTCCACCGCCGCATCCGACCTTCCCGACGAGCGTTTGAGGCAGCTTGCCGAGGCGCATGGGGTATCGACCGAGTACTGGGACTACCACGGCAACCTGGCCGCTCCCTCCCGCCTCACCCTGGTCGCCGTCTTGGCGGCCCTGGGTGTCCGGGCGAGTGATGCGCAGGCGGTCGAGGACTCTCTGCGTGAGGTGGACCTCGCCCCCTGGCGGCGGACCCTGCCCCCCACCGTGGTGGTTCGGGCCGGTACGCAGGCGACCGTGCCGGTGCACCTGCCCGATGGTGCTCGTGTCCAGGTGCACATAGAACTGGAGGAGGGGGACGGCCTGCAGCTGCTGCAGGCCGATAATTGGACCCCTCCGCGTGAGATCGACGGGATACTGATCGGTCAGACCTCGTTCGTAATCCCCGATGACCTGCCGCTGGGCTGGCACACGATCGTCGCCGACGTCGAATCCGGCCCTGCGGGGAACGGCTTCTCGGCTACTGCGGCTCTGGCCGTCACGCCGGACCATCTGGACCTGCCCGCATCCCTGGGCGGGCGCGGCTGGGGCGTCATGGCGCAGCTGTACTCCATCCGTTCTCGCGGATCTTGGGGGATCGGCGACGCCGACGACCTCACCGAATTGGTTGGGTACCTGGGCGACGAGGGGGCGGACTTCCTGCTCGTCAACCCGACGCACGCCGCCGAGCCCGTGGGTCCGATGACGCCGTCGCCCTACCTGCCCGTCACCCGCCGCTTCGTCAACCCCATCTATATCCGCCCCGAGAACATCCTGGAGGTCGCGCGGCTGTCCGGACCGCGCCGTTCCCTGGTGCAGTGGGCGCACGAGGAGGTGGCCGATGCGAACCTTACGGCCGACTCCATCGATCGCGACGCCGCCTGGAAGGTCAAGCGCGAGGCCTTGGAGGTCATCTTCGCCGCAGGCCGCTCCCGGTCCCGGCAACGTGACTTCGAGCGCTTCCGCGAGGCCCAGGGGGCGGGGCTCGAGCGTTTCGCCCTGTGGTGCGCGCTCATGGAGAAGTACGGCAGATTCGAGGACTGGCCGGAAACCCTGAAGGACGCCTCCAGCGCATTCGTGGCCAATGAGGCCCGTACTCTGGCCGATCGTATCGACTTCTACGCCTGGTTGCAGTGGATCGTCGACGAGCAGTTGGGCCGCGCCCAGGCAGAGGCCAAGGCGGCCGGTATGAGTCTGGGGCTGATGGATGACCTCGCCGTCGGGGTGCATCCGCGTGGCGCCGACGCATGGGCGGAGCCGGAGGCCTTCGCCTCCGGCGTCGGGGTCGGTGCACCGCCGGACATGTACAACCAGCTGGGCCAGAACTGGTCGCAGCCGCCGTGGCATCCCGCCCGGCTGGCGGAGACGGCCTATGCACCGCTGCGGGACATGGTGGGCACCGTTCTACGCCACGCGGGGGCACTAAGGATCGACCACGTCATCGGCCTGTTCCGTCTGTGGTGGATCCCCGATGGCCTGCGCGCCGATCAGGGAGCCTATGTGCGTTACGACCACGAGGCGATGATCGGCGTGGTGCTGCTGGAGGCGCACCGGGCCGGTGCCGTCATCATCGGCGAGGATCTGGGCACCGTGGAGCCCTGGGCGCGTGAGTATCTGGCCAGCAGAGGGGTGCTCGGGACGTCCGTACTCTGGTTCGAGAAGGGAGAGGAAGACGGGTGGCCGCTGGAGCCGGGCGCCTATCGGCACCTCGCCCTGTCTACCGTCAATACTCACGACCTGCCGCCCACCGCCGGTTATCTCGCCGACGAACACGTGACGCTGCGCGAGCGGCTCGGGCTGCTCACCGAGCCCGTTGACCAAGTGCGCACCGAGGCCCGCATCGAGCGTGAGCGCATGCTGACCCGTCTGCGCGAGCACGGCCTGTTGGGGGACAATCCCTCCGAGCGCGAGACGGTGGAGGCCCTGTATCGCTATGTGGTGCGCACGCCCTCGGCTCTGGTCGGGGTGGCGCTGGTGGACGGAGTCGGTGAGCGTCGCGCGCAGAACCAGCCCGGGACCGACAAGGAGTACCCGAACTGGAAGATACCGTTGGCGGACGGATCGGGGGAGGTCGTCCTGGTTGAGGACCTGCCCGACAACGTCCGTCTGGCGAGTCTGCTCACAGCGGTGCGCGAAGAGTTCAACCGTTGACATACCCGCTGGTTAGGGCGGGTGCGGAAACCAGTACTTCACCGGAGGACAACCGATGACCGCAGTCATCCAAGCCCCCTTGGCTGGGGCGGTGGTGAGCCTTGCGGATGTGCCGGACCCGGTCTTCGCCACCGGCATACTCGGCCCCGGGCTGGCGATCGACCCGGACCGCGCCGATGGGGGAGAGGTCACTGTCCTGGCGCCCGTCGCCGGCACGGTAGTCAAGGCACACCCTCACGCCTTCATCGTGGCCGACGCCGTCGGCCACAGCGTGCTGGTGCACCTGGGCCTGGACACGGTGCAGCTGGGCGGCGTCGGCTTCGAGCCGCATGTGGCTGAGGGAGACGCCGTAGCCGCGGGAGCTCCGGTGGTCACCTGGTGCCCGGCCGCTATTGAGGCCGGTGGACGTAATCCGATCGTCTCGGTCATCGCCTTGCAGGCGGATCCTTCACTGGTCCTCTCCGATGCGGCGGGCCCGCATGTCGGCGCCGGCGAGGTGTTGCTGACCTGGGACTGACCGCCCCCTCCCCCCGAGTTACTCCCGAGGCTGCCGCCGTTTCGACCGATCTCGGTACGTAACTTCTACCGATCTCGGCGAGGGGGAGGGGGTCGGTATTGCTCTCAGCTCATTGCGGGCGGGTGCAGGCCTGAACGTTCATCACCCGGCGGGTGTCGTCCAGATTCTCCTGTACGATGCGGCGGAAGGCCGCGGGGGCGTCCGCATGGGCCGCAAGCCAGTCCTCCAGGGCCGTTGCCGGGTCGAGGCCGGGTAGGCCCACCGTGGCGCAGGACCACAGCCGGGCCAGCAGGTTCTCAGCCATGTGGAAGGTGCGGGAGTTCCAGATGCCCTCGGCCTCCTTGACATACTCGGATACGTAGGGCACGAGCAGCTCGGGGTCGCGCTCGACCATGTTGAAGCCGGCGAGCATCTTCACCTGCGTCTCGTTGGGCAGGGCGGCGTTGTCCACCAGCTCGCGCCAGGCGGCGGCCTTCGTCTCGGGCGTGGGCACGGCGGCACGCGCCTGGGCGGCGCGCTCGCGGCCCGTCGTAGTGCGGTCGCGTGCCTCCTCCACGGCGATCTCCGCCTGGCCCCGCCGCCCGGCGGCCACCAGGCCTACCAGCAGCTCCCAGCGCAGGTCCTGGTCCACCACCAGGCCCGGCAGGGTTGCGGATCCGTCCAGCCAGGCCGCGACGGCGTCGAGCTGGGCGGGGGCGACGGCGTGGACGGCGACGGCGCGCACCAGCTGCAACTGCTTGTCACTGCCCGCTTCGGCGGTGCGCGCCAGGCCGAGCAGCGTGTCGGTGGTGGTGGCGGCGGCGTCGCGGCGCGTGGACGGCGGCAGGTAGGTCGACAGGCAGGTCGTCACCCGCGCCAGCAGCCCCTGCACGACGCTGGAATGCGTCTCGGTACGCAATGCCCGCAGCGCGGCGGCGAGGAAGCCGGTGGCCGGGAACTCGCCGTCACGCACCATGTCCCAGGCGCTGGCAATCAGCAGCGAGCGCGGCAGCGAGGCGGTGAAGGCGTCCACGTGGTCCAGGCCGGCGGCGAGGGAGGCGTCGTCTATCCGCACCTTGGCGTAGGTGAGGTCCTCGTCATTGAGCAGGAGGACGTCGGGGCGGGTGGTTCCCACCAGTTCGGGCACCTCGGTGCGGGCGCCGGCCACATCCAACTCGATGCGGCCAGTGCGCTCCAGCGTTGCCGACTCCTGTGCTCCGAGCGTGTAGGAGCCGAGCACCACCCGGTGGGGGCGCAGTGAGGCGGGGGAGCCGTCCGGTACCTCCTGCACGATCGTGGCGGAGGTGATCACGTCGTCGGCGCCGGTGGTCAGCTCCAGGCGCAGGGTGGTCACCCCGGCCTCCTGCAGCCACACGCGGGTCCAGGCGGACAGGTCGCGGCCGGAGACCCGCTCGAGTTCGCCGAGCAGATCCGCCAGGGTCGCGTTGGCGTAGGCGTGCGCCGCCAGGTAGTTCTTGATGCCGGCGAAGAAGGACTCGCGTCCCACGTAGGCCACCAGCGCGGACAGTACGGAGGCGCCCTTGGCGTAGGTGATGCCGTCGAAGTTGACCTCCACATCGTGCAGATCGTTGATGTCCGCGGCGATCGGGTGGGTGGAGGAGAGCTGGTCCTGGTTGTACGCCCAGTTCTTCTCCAACACCTGGAAGGTGGTCCAGGCGTCCGTCCAGCGGGTCGCCTCGGCGACGGCGAGCGTGGAGCAGTACTCGGCGAAGGACTCGTTCAGCCATAGGTCGTCCCACCACTTCATGGTGACCAGGTCCCCGAACCACATGTGTGCCAGCTCGTGCAGGATGGTCTCGGCGCGGCGCTCGACGCGTGCCTCAACGGGCCGGGAGCGGAAGATGTAGTCGTCGCGGTGGGTGACGATGCCGGCGTTCTCCATAGCACCGGCGTTGAACTCGGGCACGAATGCCTGGTCGTACTTGGTGAAGGCGTACGGAGTGCCGAACAGCTCCTCGTAGTAGGCGAAGCCGGCCTTGGTGATCGCCAGGATCTCCTCGGCGTCCATGAACTCCGCCAGGCTCCTGCGGCAGTACACGCCCAGGGGGACGGTACGGCCGTCGGCGGCCGTGTAGACGTCGGTGACTCCGATATAGGGGCCGGCCACGATGGCCGTGATGTAGGAGCTGATGCGCTCGCAGGGGTCAAAGGCGAAGGTGTGTGCGCCGTCGGCGGCCGCCGTGGGCGCGGGGGTGGGGGAATTAGACAGCACCGTCCAGCCCTCCGGCACGGTGACGGTGAAGCGGAAGGTCGCCTTCAGATCGGGCTGCTCAAAGACGGTGAAGACGCGCCGGGCGTCGGGCACCTCGAACTGGGTGTACAGGTAGGTCTCGCCGTCGGCCGGGTCGGTGAAGCGGTGCAGGCCCTCACCGGTGTGCATGTAGGCGCAGTCGGCGACGACGGTCAGCTCGTTGTCCGCCTGTAGGTCCGCCAGTGCGATACGCGAGTCGGCGAAGGCCCGCTTGGGGTCGAGTGTCGCGCCGTTGAGTGTCACCGAGTGGACGGCGGGGGCGATCAGATCGATGAAGGTCGAGGCGCCCGGAGTCGCGGCGAAGCGGACCGTCGTGGTGGATCGGAAGGTGGTCTTGGCGGGGTCTGCGGCGCCGGACAGATCCAGAACGACGTCGTAGCTGTCGGTGGAGATGACGGCGGCACGGGCCGCCGCCTCCTCGCGGGTGAGGTTCTGACCGGGCACGAAAGCTCCTTCGATCGGTGATGGTCGGTGTTCCGGAGGATGGCGGAGCGGGTCCGCGTCATCCCGCACATTGTCCCACTGAGCGCCGGGGACCGGAAATCGTGACGGCAGGACACCATATGGATCGATTGGACGAAAGTGATCGGTGTGATCGATTGAGTGCGATCGGAGGGATCGATATTTGCATCTTGCGCGGTGTATGCGATCGATGTAATCATTTAACTACCCGCGCTGACCGCACCGATGCGGAGCGCCTTCAACGAGGAAGTCGTGGTCACATGAACAGTCTTCGATCCAAGTACCTGGCCGTACTGTGCGCGGCCGCAGTGTCGACGGGTCTGCTCGGGGCCTGCACCCCGGCCGACGAGGGCGGGTCCGGAACCGCCGGCTCAGGCGGGGTGGATGTCGTCTCCCTGGTGGACGCGGAGGGCAAGAGGCCCATTGAGGACATCGAGGATGAACTAGGCGACCCGAGCGGCGACTCCGAGATCCGCCTGTGCTACATCACCAGGACGCTGTCGAACGAGTACTGGAGCTTCGAACGCGACGGTTTCGAACAGGCGGCGCAGGAGTACGGCGTGGAGTACGAGACCTATGCCGTCAATGACGAGGCATCGATCACCGAGCAACTGGATAAGGCCCAGTCGGCGATGCGTTCGGGATGCTCGGCCATCCTGGCCTCCCCGATCTCGGCCACGGCGCTGGACTCGGTGTTCGACAACGCCATCTCTCAGGGCATCCCAGTAATCATCCTCAATGATGCCGCCAGTTCCGTCGCGGGCACGGTATACGTCGGCCCCGACGCCACGACCATTGGCCAGACCGCCGCCCGGTACATCGCGCAGCGGCTTCCCGACGGCGGAAAGGTCGCCATGATCGAAGGTGATCCGGGCTCCTCGAACGCTCAGAACCGTGGCACGGGATTCCGGGAGGCGCTCGCGGCGAACTATCCGAATATCGAGCTCGTCGCCTCTACCACCGCCAAGTGGGACACGGCCCTGGCCAAGGACACCGCGGCGGGCATGCTCACGGCGAATGAGGACCTGGCGGCCATCTACTGCCAGAACGACACCATGGCACTGGGTGCCATGTCCGCCATCCAGGAGAAGGGCAGGCAGGGTGAGGTCGTCCTGGTGGGGACGGACGGAATTCCCCAGGCCAAGACCGAGATAGCCAATGACAACGGCTACACGGCCACCGTGTCCGAACGTCCGACGACTGAGGGGAGCAGCGGTGTCAAGGTCGCCCTGTGGATGCTCGCCGGCAACCGGGTACCCGCCTTTGTCGATGTTCCGGCCTTCGTCGTTGATGGGACGAATGTGAACGACTACCTGACCGGTATGCCGTGATCATGCGGTGAAGGAGAGATCATGAGTGCTTCCGAGCCGCTGCTGAGAGTCGAGGGGATCCGTAAGCAGTTCCCGGGCGTTCTGGCGCTGGCGGATGTGTCCTTCGAACTGCATCACGGCGAGGTCCTCACGCTGGCAGGTGAGAACGGTGCCGGCAAGAGCACCTTTCTGAGGATCCTGAGTGGATCAGTGCGCCCCGATCGTGGCACTGTCAGCATTGAGGGTCGAGTCCGCAGCGAGTACACCCCCGATTCGGCGCGGCGCGACGGCGTCGTCATCGCCCACCAGGAGCCCGCTATCGTGCCCCAGTTGACGGTGGCGCAGAACATTCTCATCGGCCTGGACCGCAGCGCCCGCAGGGCCGCAGCGGGTGCCGTGTCAGCCGCCATGAGTGACGTGCGGCGTATGGGATTCGACTTCGCCGCCGACCGGCCCATGCGCACGCTCAGCCCGGCCGAAAGACATGCGCTGACGATCGCGCGGGCCTTCGCCTTCGGCGCCAAGATCGTGGCGCTGGACGAACCCACCACTGCGATGGTTGAGCAGAACGCCTCGGCGGTGATTGAAAGGGTCAGGCAGCTCGCTCACGAGAAGCGAGTGGGCATCCTCTTCGTCTCACACAAGATGAACGAGGTGATGAGGATATCCGACCGTGTGGTGGTTCTGCGTGACGGGCGGGCGAGCTTCGATGAGAGGATCGCTGACACGACGTCACGCGACATCGTGCGGGCCATGGTCGGGCGGGAACTGCTCGACTATCAGCGCCCCAAAAGGGACCTGCGTGCCCAGCCGATACTGCTGTCGGTCGAGGCCGCCACCCACCCGAGGGGAGTCGGCCCGGTGTCCTTCAACGTGCGTGGAGGAGAAGTACTGGGCATTTCAGGACTGGTCGGCTCCGGTCGCACCGAGTTGCTGCGCGCCATCGTCCACGCCGATGCCCGCACCGCGGCTAAGGTGACGATCGCCGGGCGACTCCGGCGTATCCGCAGCCCCCGGGACGCCAAACGGGCGGGCATCGCCTTCATTCCGGAGGACAGGAAGAACCAGGGGCTGGTTCTGCTGATGGCCGCCTATGAGAACTTCGCCCTGCCCAAGGGGGCGATGACGCGTTCCCGAATGGGGATCGTCTCGCCTCGCAGGCAGGTGGCGGCCGCCTCGGAGCTGGCCGCAACCGTCGCCCTGAGGTCGAACAATGTGCGGGCGCGGGCGCGCGACTTCTCCGGCGGCAACCAGCAGAAGATCGTGCTCGGCAAGTGGTTGACCACCAATGCCCGCGTCTTCCTGTTCGACGAGCCCACGAAGGGTGTCGACGTCGGTGGACGTGCCGAGATCTACACGCTGATAGACGAGTTGACCATGCGGGGCGGTGCAGTCGTCATCGTCTCCTCCGACATGCCCGAGATCATCGCCCTGAGCGACCGTGCCCTCGTCATGAAGGAGGGGCTCGCGGTTGCTGAGCTGTCGGGCGAGAACATAACTGAGCAGAATCTCGTCGCGGCCGCGGTGGGTGTCGATGATGATGCCGCCTGACGCGACCGATTGACGTGGGGAATGAGAAACGGATATGAACAGCATAAGCAGAAAGGCTGCGGCCTGGCGCTCCCGCATGAACGCGCAGACCTTCACCATCGCCATCGCCGCTGCGGTGATCTATCTGGGATTCGGCATGCTCAATCCCAGATTCCTGGGGCTCGACAACCTACGGGACGTCGCGATCTCAGCCTGCGTCAACGGTCTTATCGGGCTCGGCATGACCTTTGTGATCATCACCGGCGGCATCGACCTGTCGGTCGGGTCGATCGCCAGCCTGTCGGGCATGGTCAGCGCCGCCTTAATGGTCAACCAGGGGGTGAACCCGTATCTGGGCTTCCTGATCGGCCTCTTCGCGGGCGCCCTGTGCGGCCTGGTCAACGGGCTCCTGGTCGCCCTCGTACGGCTGCCGCCGTTCATAGCGACGCTTGGAACCATGTCGGTGTTTCAGGGACTGGCTTACGTCGTCACCGACGGTCTGCCCGTTTACAACATCCCCAAGCCATTCGTCATGATCCTGAACTCTCGGGTCATGGGGATACCGACCTCCGTCGCGGCCGTGGCCATCTGCGCCGTACTGTGCTGGTTCCTGCTGCGGCGCACGGTGTTCGGCCAGAACGTCATCGCCACGGGCGGCAGCGAGGAGACGGCCTGGTTGTCGGGGGTCAATGTGGCCCGGGTCAAGATCTGGGTGTACGTCCTGGCCGGAACGCTGTCAGGTCTGGGAGGCATGGTGGTCGTTGCCCGCATCTCGGCGGCGCAGTCCGAAGCCGGCGCCCCCTACCAGATGACGGCGATCGCCTCCTCCGTGATCGGCGGTGCCAATCTGATGGGCGGTGAGGGCTCCATCGGTGGAACGATCATCGGCGCCCTCATCCTCGGTGCGCTGACCAACGGACTCGTACTCCTGAGCGTGCCGAGTTTCTATGAGCAGATCGTCACCGGGCTCGTTGTAGTCATAGCGGTCACCTTCGATCAGGTCGGGAAGAACTGGCCCGCCCTGCGACGCGGCTCCAAGCGGCCCGACCGGCCCACCCCGGTGGGGGAGACAGATCAGGAGGCTCCGCCGCAACCCGGCACAGTGGCGCAAACGAGCGTGTCCGGAGCTGACGATGATTGATGTCCCCGTTGTGGATGCGCACCATCACCTGTGCCGATTGGAAGCCGGCTATCCCTGGCTGAGCGGTCCGCCCGTGGCGCGGTACCACGGCGACGATACGCCGCTGCGGCGTGACTACCTCATTGAGGACTACCGCGCGGACTGTGCCGGGATACCGGTCATCGCCTCGGTGGCCGTGGAGAACGGCGCCGCCGCGGCGGAGTCCGAGGCGCAATGGGCGCACGGCATGCTGGCGGGCTCCCGGAGTGTGCAGGTGGCCAAGGCCGACCTGCTGGATTACGACGCGCCGGCACTGCTGGAGCGCTATGCGCAGTTGTCGACCGTCCGCGGGGTGCGTGACATCCTCAACTGGGACCCGGATCCCTACTACGCCCACCGCGACCGCGACGGGATCATGAACGAACCGGCCTGGCGTATAAACTTCGCGCGGCTCGAAGGGCTGGGCATGTCCTTTGATCTACAGGTGTTCCCCCACCAGCTGCTCGACGCCGCACGTCTGGCGGAGGACTTCCCCTCCACGCGGATCGTCCTGGACCACCTCGGCATGCCGATTCGCCGGGACCCGGAGTACCTGGAGCGATGGGGCGCCGGAATGCGCGAACTGGCTCGGCGCGAGAACGTGTTCGTAAAGCTCTCCGCCCTGGGTACCACTGATCACCAGTGGACGAGGAGGTCCATCAGGGAGCCGATCCTGACCGCGATCAACGCGTTCGGGGTGGAGCGG
Source organism: Actinomyces sp. (assembly GCF_030530635.1). GTDB lineage: Bacteria > Actinomycetota > Actinomycetes > Actinomycetales > Actinomycetaceae > Actinomyces. The sequence goes on along the minus strand of NZ_JAUMUL010000020.1, from coordinate 31,182 downwards.
TCCATGTTCGCCAGCAACTTTCCTGTGGACTCGCTCTACTCCGACATGCCGACCCTGTACACCGCCTTCGGCGCAACGGTTGCGGACTTCACCCGGGAGGAACGACGGCGCCTGTTCGCCGGTACCGCGGTCGACTTCTACCGCATGTAGGGAGGTGACAGATCCTGCCGGATCGGCACGTCAGGTGTCCCACGGCGGTTCATCGACGGGCTGTGGGACCGGTGGTGGTGCCGACTGCCGGCCCGACTACTGAACGGCTTTCTACAGCAACCACGGTATCGGCTTATGGGAGCCGATGGAACAGGAGGGGCCGAATGGGGTACTCGGCCAGAATCAACTCATACATCAAGCAGGGAATGAGCGTGCCGAAGGCGCTCGCCGCAATAGGCGGCGTGGACGGTGTCGGCCACGTCGATCTTAACTATCCGGAGCACTTCGCCAAGGACGGCGTGGACGGGGTCCGCAGGGCGCTTGCGGATGCGGGACTTGGAGTGAACTCGATCGCGGTGAGATTCCGCAGCGAGTTCTGCGCCGGGGAGTTCACCGGACCGGGGTCGAGACTGTCCGCGGAGGCCTACGAGCTGGTGTGCGCCGGCGTAGGTGTCGCCAAAGACCTCGGCAGTGACCTGATCACCTTGTGGCTCGGCTATGACGGCTACGACTACGCCTTCCAGAAGGACTTCGTGACGGCGACCCGGAGACTCGTCGCCGTGTATCAACAGCTGGCGGACCAGTACCCGGACATGCGCTTCAGCATTGAGTACAAGCCTTATGAGGAGCGGGTCCATACGATGATCCCGAGCAGCGGCTTCGTCCTCTACCTGCTCCAGTGCATCGGTCGGCCCAATGTGGGGGCGACTCTGGACTTCTGCCACATGATCATGGCGCGCGACTACCCCGCGCACGCCGCTGCACTCCTGCTGGCGGACGACAGACTGTACGGAATCCATCTCAATGACGGGTATGGGGGAAGCGATGACGGAATGATCGTGGGCTCAGTGCATCCGTGGGAGACTTTGGAGCTTCTGCACTGGCTCCGGCGCGGCGGGTATCAGGCCCCTATCTACTTCGACACCTTCCCCGTGCGGGAGGATGCGGCCGGAGAGCTGCGCGCCAATGTGGCGGCGACCGACGCCCTCCTGGGCCTGTTGGAAAGGCAGGACCCGGATCGCCTCCAGGAGGTCGCCGACTCCCAGGACGCCCTGCGGGTAGCGGCGCTGCGTCTGGACCTGCTGGGCGGGGGTGCGGGATCGTGACCGGCGTCATCCCGGCCGCGGGCGGAGTGCTGGTGGTCGGCAGCCTCAATACGGATTTCACCGTGTATGTGGATGAGTTGCCCAGGCCCGGGCAGACACTCTGCGTCACCGAAGGGGTCACAAGTTTCGGAGGCAAGGGGGCCAACCAGGCGATCCAGGCGCGCCGTCTGGGAGTCCCGGTGACATTCGTCGGCGCGGTCGGCGCCGACGACCGGGGACGTGACTACCTCCGCCGGCTGGAGTCGGTGGGCGTTGAGCCGCGTATCACGCGGGTGGACGACGCCGCTACCGGGCTGGGCTTCATCCACTGCACCGCGGACGGAACCGTCTCGTCCACGGTCGTTTCCGGCGCCAACGCCAGGCTCTCACCGGCAGCCGTGGATGCGGCACTCGCCGCCGCACGCCGTCCGGGACTGGTGCTCACGCAGAACGAGATCCCCGCGCAGACCGTCCTCGCCGTCGGGAGGAGGGCGCGTGAGATGCATGTTCCGGCGGTTTTGAATGCCGCCCCCCACGTGACGTACGGGGAGGAGTTGCACGGTCTGTTCGACTGCTTCATTGTCAATGAGGAGGAGGCGCTTGCGTACGCGGGGTATGAGCGTGCGCCGGAGGGCCTCCTCGGATGGCGGCGGTTGGCGGCCGGGCTCCGGCGAATTGCACCGGAGGTGATCGTGACGCTCGGTGCTGCCGGTTCGGTGTATGCGGGGCCGCAGGGCGTGGAAGCGGTTCCGGCACACCCCGTGCAAGCCGTGGACACCACCGGCGCCGGCGATTCGTTCGTCGGCACCCTGTGTGCCGCCCTGGTGCGTGGGGAGCGCAGGGAGGCCGCGCTCAGGTTTGCGACCATCGCGGGGGCATTGACCACGGTGGGGTCAGGCGCTCAGGAGAGCATGCCGGGGGAGCGACAGGTGTTCGGCGAAGCCGGTACTTAAGTCCTAAACGCGCGGAGCAAAGTGATCGAATCGATCGATAAAATGAACAGAGTGATCAAACAAGCTTGACCGGATCGCGGTGCCGAGCGATGATTGTGGTGCCGAATGATCAGTGTGATCATTGACGGTTCCTTGCATGAGTGGACCGTTCAGTTTCGAGGTACAAGGAGGTATCCATGACGGCATCAGCAGACATCCGGGCGCGCAGGTCCGGAAAGACCAACTGGCGGTGGGTCGTCGCCGTCGTCTGCGCCATCGGTCTGGCCATCAACTACATCGACCGTTCCGCGATCTCGGTGGCACTGCCCTACATGACCCAGGACTTCCACATCACGCCCGCTGAACAGGGGTTAATCCTGTCGGCCTTCTCCTGGTCGTACGCGATCATGCAGATCCCCGCGGGCTCACTGATCGACAGGTTCGGAGAACGCGTCATGTTCGGTGCCTCGGTGTTCGTGTGGTCGGTGTGCACCGGAGTCACCTTCATGGTGAGCAACTTCGCCATGCTGTTCGGCCTGCGACTCGGCCTCGGCATTGGTGAGTCAGGCGCCTACCCCGCATCTGCCAAGACCGTCTCACGGTGGTTCCCGCAGCGGGAACGCGCCCGTGCCACCTCCGTGTACGACTCCGGTGCCCGGATCGGCTCCGCGATCGCCACTCCGGTGATCGCCGGCATCATCGGCCTGTGGGGCTGGCGCTGGGTGTTCCTGATCGCCGGCGTGCTCGGGATCCTGTGGGCACTCGGCTGGTGGGCCCTGTACCGCCGCCCGGAACTCGTCGATGCGATCGGCGAGGAGGAGATGGCGATCATCAACGAGGGCCGTGATGAAGAGGCCCGTCAAGCGGCCGCGGCCGGCACCGAGAAGGCCATCCCGGTGCTCGTCCTGCTGCGCAAGCGTGCCGTCTGGGCCATGATGATCGGCTTCTTCTGCGTCAACTTCGCGGTAACCTTCTTCCTCACCTGGTTCCCCACCTATTTGGTCGATGAGCGCGGTTTCGACCTGCTCCGGCTCGGGGCCTTCGGTGCGATCCCCCCGATCTGCTCCATCATCGGCTCGTGGAGCGGCGGACTGGTCAACGACGCCCTGCTCAAGCGCGGCTGGTCCGTGACTCGGGTGCGCAAGACCTGCCTGGTGGTCGGCATGCTGCTGTGCGCCGTCATCGGCGGAGCGGCCTTCGTCCCCACCGCGGCCCTGGCACTGGCGCTGATGTCGGTGTCCTACTTCGGCTCCGCCTTCACAATCGTCACCATCTGGTGCCTGCCGGCGGACTTCGTTCCCGCGTCCACCGTCGGTGTGCTCGGAGGCACCCAGAACTTCTTCTCCAACATCGGCTCGGCGCTCAACCCGATCGTCATCGGCTTCCTTTACGGGGCAACCGGCGCCTTCGGCCTGCCGCTGCTGCTGTCCGGGTTGGTGTCCATTCTCGGTGCCCTGGTCTTCGCCTTCATGCTGCCGAAGGTCGAGCAGATCGACTTCTCCCGGGACGTGGTCACCGTGTGAGGCGAACGGCAGCCGACATCCCGAGCGCCCCCTCGGGGAAGCGGGGCGACAGGCCGCCTGGAGCCTACGCCCCGCGAGACGGGCTCCACACGGCTTCATCGCCGCTCCTGCGGCACCGACCAGCCACAACAGCGAAAGGAGGTGGGACGATGCGGTCAGAAGCGATTCTCAACGACCAGGGAGGCACCATGGCCATCACCGTTCGCTCCGGCGTCACGGACGAACCCCGTACCAAGGGAGACCGGCGGCGCGCCCGACTGGTCGAGATGCTCGGTGAGGGGTCGGGCAGGCGGGCCTCGGTCAATGAACTGGCCCGGGCGCTGGACGTGTCTGTGGTCACGATCCGTCGGGATCTGGCCCTGCTGGAGAAGGACGAGATCATCTCCCGCACTTACGGGGGCGCCTCCCTGGCGCCCGGACGGCGCGAACTGACCATGGCGCAACGCGAGGTGTCCAACGTGGTCGAGAAGGAGGCGATCGCTCAGGTGGCGGTCTCGCTCCTCAACGAGGGTGACCTGGTGATCCTTGACGCCGGCTCCACCGCGGAGCGGATCGCCGCCGCCATCGATAACCGTTTCGAACTCACGGTGGTCACCAACGGACTGCGCTGTATCAACCGGCTCGTGGGTCAGGACAAGGTGCACGTGCTCGTCCTCGGCGGCAACCTGCGCGGCATCAATGAGACCATCTGCGGTGGCGATGCCGAGATGACGCTGTCCCGCATCTACGGGAACATCGCCTTCGTCGGAGCCGACGCCGTCAGTACCGAGCGGGGCATCGCCTCACGCACCTACGACCAGTCCCGGCTGAAGTCGATGATGCTGCGCCAGGCCGCTCAGGTCTACATCATCGCCGACTCCAGCAAGCTGGAGGATGACACCGACTATCCGTACTGGTCGCCTCTGCCCCATGAGTGGGCCCTTATTACCGACGCCGGGGCGACTCAGGAGCAGCTCGACGCCCTTGAGGACCGCGGCGCCACCACCATCCTGCTCGCCGGCGAGCAGAGTTTCGAAGAGCCGAATAATTCCAAGGAAGAACCATGACCAGCAATGCGACTGTCGATACGACCGTCGACCTGAAAGACACAATGAGAAAGGCCGTCCTGCATGCCCCGAACGACATGCGTATCGAGCAGGTGCCGATCCCCGAGCTAGAACCGGGCGACGTCCTGCTCAGGGTGACCGGTGCCCTGCTGTGCGGCACCGATGTGCGCATCTACACCGGCCGCAAGACCCGGAATGTGACTCTGCCCTCCACGCTCGGGCACGAGTTCGCCGGCGAGGTGGTTGCCGCGAGCGGAGATCTTCCCGACGGCGTGTCCATGGGTGATCAGGTCTGCGTCTACCCGCTGGTGCCGTGCGGGGCCTGCTCGGCCTGCTCCAAGGGGCACCCCAACATCTGCCGCAACCGCGTCGCCTTCGGCTACCAGCTCGACGGCGGACTGTCCCAGTATGTGCGAGTCCCCGCCCGGGCACGAGAGAACCTGATCCCGCTCAACCGGGTATCCGCCCTTGAGGCCGCCATTGTTGAGCCGGTTTCCTGCGCCCTGAACGGCCAGAATCTGGCCCGGGTCGCCGGGGCGGATACGGTGCTGGTGGCCGGGGCGGGGCCCCTCGGACTCATCCACATCCGCCTGGCCAAGGCCCAGGGCGCGCGTCGGGTGATATCCGTCGAGCCCAATCGGGCCCGCCATGCGATCGCCCGGGACTCCGGCGCAGATCTGGTGCTCGCGCCGACCGACGATATCGCCGACCGCATCCGGGACTTCTCCCCGGACGGCGTTGATGTGGTCATCATGGCCATCGGCCGCCCCGAGGCCCTGACCCCCTACCTGGGCGTGCTCGCCCCCGGTGCCCGCATCTCCGTGTTCGCGGGCTTCAACTCCGAGGCCAGACTCGAATTCGTCGCCAACGACATCCACTACAACGAATACGAGATCGTCGGCGCCTCCTCCTGCCGCCTGGAGAACTTCCAGCAGATCGCCCCGATGATCAACGACGGTCGGCTGAAGGTGGCCGATCTGATCGGCACCCAGCTGCCGCTCGACCGGGCCACGGAGGCCATCGATCTGGCAGCCTCCGGCGCCGACATGCGCGTCGGCGTCGACGTCTGGGCCTGAGGCCCGGCAACCGTCCCCAGCCAAACCCCGGCCCGCGTCCGTGACGCGAGTCCCGGTCAACACACCCTTTTTCGACTCACTGACTCAACTTCACCCAAATGGCCCGGCGCAGGGCCGGGCCACAAGCACACAAGGAGAAGCACCATGTCCGTCTACTCTCTCAACCCCGTCGGCACCACCCCCGCCCTCGGCCGCCAGCTGCGCCTGCGCCGTCTGCTCGGCGCGGATGGCCGCATGATGTCGGTGGCCCTGGACCAGGCCGTCCCCCGCGGGGTGGCCCCGCGCCTGGCCGACATCAAACACACCTTCAACCGGATCATCGCCGCAGAGCCGGACGCCTTCACCGTGTTCAAGGGCATCGCCGGCCACCTGCTGTGGGACAACGACGTCAAGGTCCCGCTCATCATCAAGGGCTCAACCTTCTGCGTCGACTTCCACCCCACCTACGACGCCACGGTTGCTTCCGTCCACGACGCCATCCGCCTGGGGGCCGATGCGCTGGCCATCGGCATCTCCGCCGGCTCGGAGCACCAGGTGGCCATGCTGGAGATGATGTCAGCCACCACCGAGGAGGCCCACAAGTGGGGGATGCCGGTCATCTGCCACGCCTACCCCTCCGGGGAGCTGTGGGGAGATCGCAAGGGCTCCACCGAATCCGTCGTCTACGCCGCCCGCGCGGCCGCCGAGTGCGGAACCGACATTGTCAAGACCTGGTACACCGGTTCCGCAGCCGAGTTCAAGCAGGTCGTCGACGCCGTCCCCACACCCGTCGTCGCCGCCGGTGGTGCCCCCGCCCCCAAGCCCATCAACGTCCTGGAGCAGGCCGCCGCGGTCATGGAGGCCGGCGGCGTGGGCATGACCTGCGGGCGCAACATCTGGCAGGCCGAGGACCCCGGCAAGATGGTGCGGGCCCTCAAGGCCGTGGTGCACGACGGCGCCGCCCCCTCCCAGGCGGCCGAGCTGCTGGCCTGACGGCCGTCGGCTTCGGCAGGACAAGACAGGACGGAGGTTCAATGATGAGCACATTCGTCGGAATCGACCTGGGGACCTCGGCCACCAAGGCCGTCGTCGTCGACTCCGGAGGTGAGGTGATCGCCCGGGCCCGCTGCGCCCACCCGCGCTCCCGCTCGGTGCAGGGCCGCGTAGACCCGGGGGCGTGGGAGCAATCAATCCGCGGTGCACTGGCGGAGCTGGGGCCGGCCCTGGCCGGTGCCGCCGGCGTCGGCATCGACGTCCACTGCCCGGTCGCCGTCCCCCTGGACGCGGCGGGGAGGGCCTGCGGACTGGGGGTGGTGTGGGACAACAACATCCTGCGCTACTACTTCAACCAGTACTCGCAGCGGCGCTCGGAGCGAGCCGTGGCGGCCACGGGGAACCACCCCTCGCAGTCGACTTTCATGGCCCTGGCCCACCCCTATCTGCGCAACCATGACGCCGATGCCTTCGTGCGCATGGACACCTTCGGCATGGCCGGCACCTGGCTCGGCGCCCGAATCACGGGCCGGACCGCTCTGGACCCCACTCAGGCCTCCTACTCCGGCATCTTCAACACGCTGGAGCCGGAGCGGGGGTGGATTCAGGAGACGGTCGACCTGCTCGAGATCGACCCGGGCACGCTCCCGCCAATCAAACACGCGGTGGACATTCTCGGTACCGTCACGCCCGAGGCGGCCGCCGACTTCGGCCTGCCCGCCGACATCCCCGTGTCGGTCGGCTCGGCGGACACCCCGGCCGCCTCCTACGCCCTGGGCACCCGTCCCGGCACCAAGCCCTTCTTCATCATGGGCACCACCCACGTCATCAACTCCTGCCTGGACGCGCCGGACACGCGGGCCACCGCCCTGCAGCGCTGCGGCAACCGGCCGGGGGAGTGGCTGATAAACGGGGTCACCAACGGTGGTGACGCGCTGTCCACCGGGGCACTGGTGGCCGGCTTCGGGGGTGACGGCGGCGGTGTGGCCGACATGATTCGCACCGCCTACGACATTTCGCGCGAGGATGCGGTGACGGCCCCGTTCTTCATCCCCCACATCATGCGGGAACGGGGGCCGTTGTGGTTCGAGGCTCCCTGCGCCCGGCTGATCGACATCACCCGCGAGACCAGCCGGGTGCAGGTGGCGCGCGGCATCGTCGACGGCGTACTGCTGGTAGACCGCATGGTGCTCGGCTCCTGTGTGCCCAAGGGCGCGGGCTCGATCTATGTCACCGGCGCCTTCGGGGCCGATGAATCCTTCCCACAGATGCTCGCCGACATCCTGGACGCCGACCTGGATCTGGTGGACGAGTCCTACCTTCCGGCCATCGGGGCGGCAGGTATGTGCGGCGCCACCGCCGCCGGCCTGGTCTTGCCGGAGGTCGCCTCCCGTCGGGTGTCTCCACGACCGGACTGGGTGGCTATCAACGACGACCGCTGGGACGCCTTCCGCGCCTCCTGGTGTGCCGCCACCGGACGGGAGATCCTGCCGCAGCTGTGACCCGGAGCGACCTCAATGCCGATTCCTGAATCATCCGGAAGGACTTACTCATGACCGATTCAACCAATAGTGTGGAGAACATGAAGCCGACCAGGTCCGTATATGTCGCCCGGTTGCTGACCGATTCCGTCACCCACGAGCTCACCACCCACAGCGATCCGACCTTCGACGTCGGCCAGGAGGCGCCGCCCGCCCGGGCGGAACTGCTGGACCGGGTCGCCGGCAAGGACGCCGTCATCGTCACGCTCACCGAGCGCATCGACGAGGAGTTCTTCATCGCGGCCGGCCCGAACCTGAAGGTGGTGGCGAATGTGGCTGTCGGATACGACAATATCGACCTGGACGCCGCCGCCCGCCACGGGGTCACGATCACCAACACGCCCGGTGTCCTGGACGGCGCCACTGCGGACCACACCTTCGCCCTGATCCTCGCGCTGGGCCGGCGCATCGTCGAGGCCGACCGCTTCATCCGTGAGGGAAACGACTGGGTGTGGGGGCCGCGGATGTTCGTCGGCCTGGACGTCTCCGCTGGCGCCACCCTGGGCATCATCGGCCTGGGCCGCATCGGACGGGCGGTGGCCCGGCGTGCTCTGGCCTTCGACATGCGGGTGATTGCCGCCGACGCCACCCGCCCGCTGGGCAGCAGCGTGGACGGGGTGGAGATCGTAACCCAGGAGGAGTTGCTGGCAGCCGCGGACGTGGTGACGCTGCACGTGCCGCTGCTGCCCTCGACCCGGCACCTGATCAACGCCGAGACGCTCGCACTCATGAAGCCGGGCGCCTACCTGGTCAATTGCGCCCGCGGGGGCATCGTTGACGAGCAGGCACTGATGGAGGCGATCGACTCCGGGCACCTGCGCGGCGCTGCCATCGACACCTTTGAGGGCGAGCCGCACGTCAATCCGGAGCTGGTCGCCCGGCCGCAGGTCGTGTTGACACCGCATACGGCCAGCGCCGGCGAGGCGACTCGCGACCGCATGTGCCGCCTGGCGGTCGATAATGTCATGGCCGTACTCGCCGGGCGGGAACCACTCACTCCCGTAACCACCGTTTGAGGCGAGGCCGGGACCCCGCCACCATGGCCAAGGAGGGCCGTACCATGAAACTCATATTGGCACCCGACTCCTTCAAGGAGAATATGACGGCCCTGCAGGCCGCCGAGGCCATGCGGCGGGGGGTGTATGACGTGCACCCCGACGCCGAGACGGTCATGGTGCCCATGTCCGATGGTGGTGAGGGCTTCGTGGATGCGGTTACCGCCGCCTGGGGCGCCGAGTTCGTCGAGGTGCCGGCCGTGGACGCCCTGGGACGCCCCATTAGTGCGGCGTACGGCATCGACGGCACCCGCGCCGTGATGGATGCGGCCAGTTGCGCCGGCCTGGAGCACATCGACCCGAAGGATCGGGACGTGCTGCGTTCCAACACTGTCGGGTTGGGACTACTCCTCAAGGACGCCGTCTCCCGTGGGGTCCGCACGATCGTGCTGGGCATCGGCGGGTCGGCGACCAACGACGCGGGCATGGGCATGCTCACCGCGCTGGGTGCGCGGCTGCTCGACGCCGCCGGGGAATCCGTCGCTCCCTACCCCGATCGGTTCGAGCGGATCACCGCCGTCGACCTGACGGGTCTGCCTGCGGAACTCGCTCAGACCCGAATTCACGTCGCCTGCGACGTGACCAACCCGCTGACCGGACCCGACGGCGCCACCGCCGTGTTCGGTCCCCAGAAGGGCGTCGACCCCGATATGGCGCCGGTCCTTGATCGCGCCCTGGCCCACGTCGCCCGGATATCGGGTCACGAGGCGGAGGCATCCGATCCCGGTGCCGGTGCGGCGGGGGGCCTGGGCTTCGCCCTGCGAGCCTTCCTTGGGGCACAGCTCGAGCCCGGAGTGGAACTGGTGGCTCGCGCGGTGGGCCTGGCCGATGCCGCTGCTGGGGCGGACCTCGTGCTTACGGGGGAGGGATCGGTGGATGCCCAGACCCTGGCGGGAAAGACGCCCGCGGGGGTGGCCAGGGTCGCGGCCGAGGCAGGCGTGCCCTGTGTCGTCTTCGCCGGGCGCATCAAGGATGGGGCGGAGAACCTGCTCGAGCACGGGGTGAGCGACCTGGTCAAAGTCGGCCCGCCGGACGAGCCCCTGGCCGAGGCGCTGCGTCACGGCCAGGAGAACCTGCGCCGCGCCGTCGGCGACTACCTGCGGCGCTGATCCCCAGCCGGTGCGGGGCAGCTGCGCGTGACTTCTACCGATCTCGGCATGTAACTTCTACCGATCTCGGCGAGTCAGTCGGTGGGGGTGCAGGTGCCGGGCGTGTAGCCGTACTCCGCCAGGGTCGCATAGGTCTGCTCGTTGGGTGGTGCGGCGAAGTCCTCCCCGACCGGGTCCGCGGGCACATTCACCAGGTTGACGGCCTCGCCACTCCCGCCGGCGGCGGCGCGTGCGGTGTGGGCCAGGCGGGCCAGGTCCAGCAGGCCGGTGCCGGCATCGACTCCCAGATTCCCGGTCAGGGACCAGGCGAGCGACTGCAGCGCCAGGGGACTGCGCGCCCGCTCCCGCAGGGACGACATGACGGCGCGCATTACCACGCCGGTGAAGTGGCTGCGCCGCTCGGCGCCCTCCTGCTCCGGAAGTGCGAGCCACTGCCCGTCGCGCTCCACTTCGGGGTGGCGGGAGCGGACCAGTGCCAGGGCGTCCACACCGCTGAGGCGGTGGGTGCCCGCGGCGTCAATCTGCAGTCCGGAGAAGGGGTCGCGCACCGGCTCGTCGATTTCGACATCGACGCCTCCTAGGGCGTCGACGATGCCGGCGAACTGCGCCATATCTATGGTGACCACATGGGTGGTGGTCACACCGTAGGCGGAGCACAGGGCGTCGACGGTGTGCTGCGGGCCCTGCAGGAAGGAGGTGGCCAGCCGTTCATCGAACAGCTGGCCCGGCGCCACGGTCAGGTCCCGGGGCAGGACCAGTACGTTCAGGCCCGAGGCGGTCGGTTGTACCAGCGCGGCCACATCGGCACGTGCCTGCTCGCCCACATCTTCCACGCCGCCGTAGCGGGCGGGGCCGTCGGGCAAGGAGGTACGTGAGTCGGTACCGATCACCAGCCAGGTGCTTGGGGTCTTTGACCCGATAACGGTGCCATTGGCCGGGCTGTGCGGCAGGTTGACCTGGAAGTGGTCCAGGCGCGCCCACAGCAGACCGAGATCACCGGCTGCGAGGGCCAGGAGGGCGACCAGGGTGGCGCTGACGACGGCGAGTCCGGGCCGCCTGCGTCCCCATGCACGCACCCGCGCCCACCAGGCGGAAAGTGCCCGGTGGGCGCGGGTGAGCATGCCGGCCGCTGCGGGCGAGTTGTCAGATGAACTCATCACCCGGCAGACGAAGCAGCGATCAGGCGTGCCTGCGGGCGCGCAGCACCACGGCGCCGGAGGCGAGCAGACCGGCCGCGAGTATGGAGAGTGTCAGGCCCGCGCCACCGGTCTTGGCCAGCTCCTTGCCGGAGGCCTTCGCCGGAACGGTGGCGGCGACGGTCGCGGAGACGTTCTGGCCCGTGTTGTTCGGCTGGTTGTTGTTCGGCTGGTCGTTGTTGCCGGTGATGCCGGAGTCATTCGGGTCGTCGGTCGACCTCGCGGCGGTGGCGTACACGCCGTTGGTCACGGTGATCAGCGCAACGGAGTCGCCGCCCTCACCGTAGCGGTCGCCGGCCAGGCGCAGCACGTAGGTGCCGTCCGGCACGGACGGGGCCGCGAAGGTCCCGTTGAAGTTGCCGCTCGCGTCCACGACACCCGAGCCGAGAGTGGCGACGGGGGTGACGTCGGCCGAGTCGGCGTCCCCCTGGCGGATCAGCGTGTTGTTGACGGTCTCGCCCGGGGTCAGGCCGGAGGCCGTGATCTCGAAGGACTGCTGACCGGCGGTGGAGCCGTGGATGATGTAGGAGCCGTTAAAGCTCGTCCCATCCAGGATGAGCTGCTCACCGGCGGTGCCGCTGGTTGCACCGTTGTAGGTGGTGCACGCCGCGGCGACGAACCACGGGTCGACATTGGGGTCGGTGCCGAGTTCGGCGACGGCGGCGGACAGGTCCAGCGTCGCGGTCCAAGTGCCGTCGGCGCCGGCGTCAACGATCACCGGAGTGGAGTAGGTGGTGCCCTGGTTGTTGTTGGTGAGGAACACGCCCACCTTGCCGGGATTCTCTAAAGTGCCGCAGCCGGAGCCGGTCACGGTGATTGATGAGGCGGGGTCGACGACGCGGCTGGACGGGGCGTCGAGCGTGAAGCCGTCCTCCGTGGTATCGGCGACGGCGGGGGTGGACACGGCCACACCGCCGGCCACGAGCGCGGCAACGGCGCCGAGAGTAGTGATGGAGCGTCCCAGACGCATAGATCCTCCAAATGGGATAGACGAGGCACGGCGCGGGGTGGCGCCGGATTGGAACCAGCCTCTACGGATATCGGTTTGGAGACAACCCCATCTCGTGTGATCCAGCTGTAATTCGGGGTCGGACTGGCTTCACAACAGTCACACCAGTCACAGAAGTGGGACCTAGGACCCGGTTAACCTGTGTTTTGTGTGAGCGTTGATGGGGAGAAGTCCCCATGTGGCGCGGCTCTCGTGTATCTCACGGAGGGGAGTATCGACCCATGGCTGGCAACGCAGAGATCACGATCGTCGGTTCGGCGCATATGTGTGGCCCGCAGTCTCACCAGATGGTCACGCGTTCCTCGGGGGCGAGCCACAGTGCATCGTTCTGGCTCACCCCGAAGGCCTCGTAGAAGGCGTCCACGTTGCGCACGATCCCGTTGCAGCGGAACTCCGCGGGGGCGTGCGGGTCGATCGTGAGCAGCAGCTCGGCGTAGTCGTCGCGGCTCTTGTTGCGCCAGATGCGCGCCCAGGAGTAGAAGAAGCGCTCCAGGCCGGTCAGATTGTCTAGCACCGGCGCCTCGGCCACGGAATCGATGCCGGCGTCGGCCAGCGCCAGCGCATAGGCCTTCAGCGCAATGCCCAGTCCGCCCAGGTCGCCGATGTTCTCCCCGATCGTGAGCTTGCCGTTGACGTGGGGGACCTTGTTCACGTCCTCGCCGTCGGCTTCGGCGCGCGCCACGAGTGCGGCCGGACGGTAGGCGTTGTACTGCGCTATCAGAGCCTGAGTGCGCGCCTCGAAGGCCTTCCGGTCGGCCTCGGTCCACCAGTCGGTCACCTTGCCGTGCCCGTCGAAGGTGGAGCCCTGATCGTCGAAGCCGTGGCCGATCTCGTGGCCGATCACCGCGCCGATGCCGGCGTAGTTGACGGCGTCGTCGGCCTCGGGGTCGAAGAAGGGTGGCTGTAGAATCGCAGCGGGGAAGACGATCTCATTCATGGTCGGGTTGTAGTAGGCGTTGACCGTCTGCGGGGTCATGTGCCACTCATCGCGATCCACCGGGCCTCCCAGTTTGCGCAGGGCGCGGGCCAGCTCGCAGGCCTCCACCGAGCGTACCGAGCCGACCACGTCGCCGGGTGTCACCGTCACGGCGCTGTAGTCGCGCCATTTGGCGGGGTAGCCGATCTTCGGGGTGAACAGGGACAGCTTCTCCAGGGCGCGCTCGCGGGTTGCCGGGCTCATCCACTCCAGTGCGGAGATCGAGGCCCGGTAGGCCTCGATCAGGCGGGCGACCAGCTGCTCCATGCGCGCCTTGTGGGTGGGTGGGAAGTGTCGGGCCACGTACAACTCGCCCAGCGCCTCTCCCAGCGTCCCCTCGATCAGACCGACACCCCGCTTCCAGCGGGCCCGCAGCTCGTCCACGCCTTGCAGCGTGTGGGAGTAGAAGTCGAAGTTCTCCTCCACGAATTCGCTTGACAGCAGTGTGGCGCGGCCGTGCACCAGGTGCCAGGTCACCCAGGCACGCAGATCCGCCAGAGAGGCCTCCTGCCATACCTGTGCCAGATGGGGCAGGTAGTCGGGCTGCTCGACGATCGTCTCCTGCAGCAGCACGCCCGGCTGCGCGCCGGCGGCCGCGGCCGCCTCGGCCACGCCGTCGTACCACTGCTGCCAGGGGAACCTGGGCGCGGATTCGACCAGGTCCTCCCAGGTCGTGGGGTTGTTGATCTTCTCGATGTCGCGGCAGGCGACTCGGTCCCAGTGCCCCTTCGCCAGGGCGGTTTCCAGGGACATGATGCGCTCGGCTAGTGCATCAGCGTCGGCTCCCAGCTGCTCCGGCAGACCCGCCAGGGCCAGCATGCGCGCCACGTGAGCGACATAGGCCTCCCGGATCTCGGCGCGGTCCTCCTCCCGGTAGTAGGACTCGTCCGGCAGGCCCAGTCCCGACTGGGCCATCCAGGTGGTGTAGCGCTCGGGATCGTTCAGGTCCACCTCGACGGCGATGTCCACCGGCCCGGTGAAGCCGGCGGCCAGGCGCGCGCCCAGGGCGTGGGCGAGCGCCTCCTTGTCCGCCGCCGCGAGTACAGGCTCGAGCTCGACGGTGAGCGGAGTCGCGCCCAGCTCATCAATGTGCTCGGCGTCCAGGAACGCGGCGTACAGCGCACCGAGCTTGGCCGACGGGTCGGTCGGGAGGCCGTCGTACGGGGAAGCGGCCAGCTCCTCCAGGATGTCCCGGCAGGCGGCCTCGGCGGCGTCGCGAAGCACCAGGAAGGAGCCGGTGGCGGGGCGGTCGGCGGGGATCGTCGTCGTCGCCAGCCAGGTTCCGTTGGCGTGGCGGAAGAGGTCGTCCTGAGGGCGCACGGAGGTGTCGGCCGCGGCGGGCTCGTACACGCCGGCCAGCACGACCTGTCCGGAACCGGCCGCCGCGGAGTCGGCGTGGGTCGACGCGTGGACTGGGGAGTCGCTCGGATCGGTCATGGCGCAACGCTAGCCCGGGCTTGCACATTCGCCCGTAATCGGGGGTGGGAGGCGCCAGAATTGTTCGCGTGAGGCACAATTCACCCATGCGCATTCACATCGGCACCGACCACGCCGGATTCGAACTCAAGGGGGCCCTCGTCGACCACTGGCGGGCGGCAGGTCATGAGGTCATCGATCACGGCTGCTACGTCTACGACCGCCTCGACGACTACCCGGAGTTCTGCATTGCCTGCGCCGAGGCGGTGGCGGCCGAGCCGGACAGTCTGGGGGTGGTGCTCGGCGGTTCCGGCAACGGTGAGCAGATGGCCGCCAATCTGGTGGGCGGCGTGCGTGCGGCACTGGTCTGGAGCGAGGAGACGGCCCGGCTGGCCCGCCGCCACAATGACGCCAACGTGGCCGGCCTGGGTGCCCGCATGCACACCATTGATGAAGCCGTCAGCATCCTGGACGCCTTCATCGCCGAGCCCTTCAGCGGCGAAGAGCGCCACCAGAATCGGATCGACCAGATGGCCGCATACGAGCGTGCTCGACGGTAACCCTGATGCCGCCCGGGGCCGGACCGGACCTGAGGGCCTCGATCACAGGCGGTGGACTTACGCACCGAAAGCCTCAGGTGAGACGCCCTGCCATGGGGCCGTAACCATCGTGTAGCGTCCCCGGTATGCCCGAAGGCCACACCGTCCACCGCCTCGCCCGTGCGCTGACCGAGCTCTACGGCGGCCAGCGCCTGACCGTCACCTCCCCGCAGGGGCGCTTCACCGACGGCGCCGCGTGTCTGAGTGGTCAGGTCCTCCTGGGCGGGCAGGCCTACGGGAAGCAGTTGCTGCTCCCCTTCGCGTCGGCCGCGGATGTTCCCATCGATTCCCCGGATGTGACCTGGCTGCGCATCCACCTGGGCCTGTACGGCTCCTGGACCTTCAACGGCGACGCCTCCTTCACCGCCCCCCACTCCATCGGCGCGCCCCGTCGGCGGCTGGGAGAGCGCGGGGAGCATGCCCTCGCCCACGGCGGCGGTTCGGCGCTGTCCGGGCTCAACGGCGAAGCGCCCGCACCGGCGACGGTAGGATGGGTTGCGCCGGAGCCTCGCGGCGCGGTACGGGTGCGCCTGGCCGGGGAGCACGGGGTGGCCGACTTGACCGGCCCGACGGTCTGTGAGTTGCTGGACGCCGAAGGCGTGGCTGCGGTTAGGCGTCGTCTGGGTCCCGATCCGCTGCGTCCTGACGCCGATCCTGAGGAGTTCGTTGCGGCCGCGCGGCGACGTCGGAGAGCAATCGGCGAGCTGCTCATGGACCAGTCGGTCCTCGCCGGGGCCGGGAACATCTTCCGCGCCGAGGTCCTCTTCCGGGTGGGCCTGTCCCCGTTCCGGTCGGGCAACCGGATCAGTACCAAGCGACTGCGAGAGATATGGGATGACCTGGTGCCACTCATGGAGTACGGAGTCGCCACCGGTTTCATCACCACGGTGGATGCCGCGGAGGTGCCTGAGCCACTGCCGGAGGATGACCAGGAGGCCGGACGCTGGTACGTCTACCACCGTGCGCTGCGGCCCTGCCTGCGGTGTGGCACCAGGATCGCGGAGCGGGAGATGGGCGGGCGGCGCCTGTTCTGGTGCCCCACCTGTCAGGCATACTGATTTAGCGCTGGTTTCGTATTCAAGCGTAGGCTCAGGTGCCGGGCACATCCGGCTTACGGCGGGGCAACAGGGCCATGACCAGCAGTGCCACGCCTACGCCGGACAGTAGCAGGATCACGGCGGTGATCAGGTCGATGCGCGCACCCAAGGCGACGGCCAGTAGTAATCCGCCCAGCACCAGCAGGAACAGCCCCCACACCAGGGTGCTGGCGCGCACGCCCTGCGGAGCGTGCGGTGCCGAGGTGGCGGCTGCGGCGTTTGGACCTGCCGGCCTGCGCGGCCCACTCCAAACGTCCCGTTCGGGGGCTGCCGATGGCATCTCGCCGGGCAGTTCCCGAGCGGGGGATTCCGGAGGCTTGCCGCCGGGCAGCTCCCAGGTATCCGCGGGAGACGGCGAGGTCTGCTCCGACTGGGGAACTTGGGTGGTGGGCGCCTCATCGGCGGCTGCGGCGTTCGCGGCGTCTTTGGCATCGGTGTTGCTGTTGTTCATGATCGGCTCCTTAGTACAAGTACGAGCGCGGAGATTTCGGTTCAGTGGGTCGGGGTGGGGCTGGGCTCGGTCGCCGCGGCCGACGGGGACGGTGCTGCCGTCGATGGCGACGAGGCGGACGGCTCCGGTGACGGTTCGGAGGCATCGGGCCCGGCCCCGGTCCGCAAGGCCTCGTCAACGCAGTCGTCCCAGGCCGCACGCCCCACACCGGTCAGTTCGGACACCCCATACCAGTCGCCATACCACCCCTGGTCCTCCCAGTCATCGGGATCGTCTCCATCGTCCGAGGCGGCGTCAGCCAGGGCATCGGTGACGGCCTCGCTGCAGGTGGTAGCGGTCTCCGTGCCGATTGCCGTATGCGTCATACCGGGGACGGGAAGGGTGTCATGCGACTTGCCGTGCTCGTCGACCCATGACTCAACGATCCATGCCGCGTCGTCCTGGAGGCCGTACCAGGTCACCTGGTTGGGCTGCTCGTCGACATTCACTGCACCAACGCCCACTTCGATATCCAGGCTCAGGGCGGTGCCGGCCTCCTGCGCGGCGGGGGATCTGAGTGAAACGAGTTCACCCGGATGCCAGCGCTCGGAGTGGCGGGAGGTTACGGAATCACCGTTTACCGTGTAGCGGCTCCGGTGCCAGGCGTTGTGATGAACGGTCATCACGCCGCCGTCGGTTGCCCAATCGCTAATCGTGTCGGCGTAGGTGGGGCCGGCACCCACAGTGGAGTTCACGGAGAGGTTCTGCTCCGCGGACGTGCGGATGGTAACTGTGCCGACGCCGATGCTGAGTGCAGCCCGCACGCGCGGCTCCGCACCCGCGGGCATATCGGTCAGGTCGAGGACGACTCTCCCGGCGGCGTAGTCGCCCAGACTCACGATTGTGTTCGCGTTGCCGCGGGCGCCGGAGAACTGGCGCTTCAGGTCGTCCCAGGTCAGAGTCACCGTGTGGGCGGTCGTACTCCAGGTGGTATCCCTGGCGCTGAGTGCTCCTCCCGGTACGCCGGTGCCGAGCATGAGGCTGGGCACGGCGATCACGGCGGCTAGCCAGCCCAGGCCGGTCATCCAACCGCCGCGGCGATGGCGCAGAGCGCTGATGACGACGCCCGCGCCCAGCAGGGCGGTTACGGCCCCGATCGCGGCGAGCCACGCGGCGATCGGTCCCATATGGCCGGTGTACCAGAGCAGCACGATTGCGGCGAGGCAGCAGAAGATAATGCCGGCGACGGTCTGACCGAGGCGATGTCCCGGGCCGGGGCGGCGGGGCAGTACCGGCGCGATGGGGCGGGGCGGGGGCCCCGCGGGCGGCATGGCCCGCATGGGCACGCCGGGATGGCCTGCCGACATGGTTGCGCCCGCAGGCCGGGGGCCGGCCTGGGGCCCGGGCACATTTGAAACGGGTGCGGCTGGGTACGGTGTGGGTGTCCCGGCGTGAGGCGGCCCGGCGGACGGCATCGTGGTCGGACCCGCGGGGCCGGGGCCGCCCGGAGTAGGCGGCTGCGGATACGGTCTGCGGCTGCTGCGAATGACGCGGTACCCGCAGTAAACGGCACCCACCACCAGACATGTTCCCACCACGGACCACAGCAGGTCGTAATAGCCCCATCCGGCCCAGCCGCGGATGTACCAGGAGGGGATCAGTCCATGATCGATCAGTACCCAGCCGGAAATGAAGGTCGCCACCGCCCCGGCGAAGCCGGCGTCGAAGTCGCCGCTCAGGACCTGCTCGAAGTGGATCCGGCCGTCGGACTCCTCCGGCATGAGCGCCCAGCCCAGCCCGTACAGCACCAGCCCCAGGCCGGTGAATACTACCAGTACGACCCACACGCAGCGCACCAGGGTGGGATCCAGCCCCAGCCTGCGGGCCACACCTCCGGCCACCCCGGCGATCCACCGCTCATTCGTGCGCGCCAGCCCGGCACGCCGCAGTGAGTCGAAGAATCCCGCCGTGGCCGGACGACGCGGTGGCGTGGGGGCGCCGGTTCCAGGCGGTGGGAAGGCGGCGTTATGAGGCGGAGGTACGGCACCCGGCGGGGGCACCGGGCCACCTGCCCCCCGGGGTGGGCCACCGTCGGTGGGAGATGCCTGGTCGTGCGGATATTTGGCGGACGGGTCGCGTGGGGGCACTTCACTCATAGCTTTATGGTCCGTGTCCGGGCTTTGGTGGCGCGATGGGGGGCCTCCCTGACCCGTCCCCGATTCGTGTGCGGCGCCTCCCTGAATCCTGGGCACCTCGTGTTTGAACCGTGGTGGTTGCCCGGCTTGCGCCGGTTGCACAGCGCAGGCCAGGACCCACCGAGACCGGCACTCTACGCGGTCAGCGGTCTGCTCCAAAAGGGGCTGTCGTGCGACCATTGGACCATGACCCAGACGGTTTCCGGCGCGCCCAGCGCATCCGGCCTGCCGCCGACCGTTCGCCCGCCGCTACGGCGCCCGCCCCGACGGGCACCGCATCCGGGCCCATCGCGGATCGTCGCCGGCGTGTGCGGGGGACTAGCTGTCCACCTGGGCGTGACGGTTGCGGCAGTGCGCTTGGCGATGGTGGTGCTCACGGTCATGGGCGGGGGCGGGGCCCTGCTGTATCTGCTGCTGTGGGTGCTCGTGCCTGCGGGCAATCCCCTCGATTCCACGGGCCTGCCGCCCGCGCAGGCCCGTCTGGCCTCACGACTGGCGGGGCGCACCGCGGGCCAGCCCCTTCTCACAGCACGCTTGCGCGGCGTGGCCGGCGGCGCCGCCCTGCTGCTAGCAGCGGCCCTGCTCACCGCCTGGCGGCAGGGCGCCTTTGCCGGCGGGGCCGGCTGGCTGCTGCCGCTGATCCTGGTTGCCTCCGGCGCCGCCCTGGCCTGGTCACAGGCTGAGGCATTGACAGGTCCGGCGCGAGAGTCTGGCACCATGCTGCGTCTGGCCGGTGGCGTGGTACTTGCCGCCGTCGGCATTCTGCTGTGGATCGCGGACGACACTCCGCCGCGCGTGCTGCTCACCGGAGCCCTGACGGGAGGTGCCCTGGTGCTCGGCATTGGACTGGTGCTGGCACCACTTTGGCTGCGTACCAACCGGGCCCTGTCTGACACGCGCGCCGCCGAGGCCCGCGAGGCCGAGCGTGCCGACATCGCCGCTCACCTGCACGACTCCGTCCTGCAAACGCTCACCCTGATCCGTAAACGCGCCGATGAGCCCGAGGCGGTGGCCCGCCTGGCCCGCTCCCAGGAAAGAGAACTGCGCGCATGGCTGTACACCGACCGCGCCGAGGCGGCCACCTCCACCGCGGACGCTCTGCGTGATATGGCGGCCGAGGTCGAGGACCTGCACGGCGTCGAGGTCGAGCTCGTGATCGTGGGCGACCGCCCCCGGGACCCAAGTACGGAGGTGGTTGTCGCCGCCGCCCGGGAGGCCCTGTCCAACGCCGTGCGCCACGGGGCGCCGCCGGTGAGCGCCTACGCCGAGATAACCGCTGAGCACCTGGACGTATTCATCCGCGACCGCGGTTCCGGTTTCGACCCGGCCGCCGTGCCCCCCGACCGCCACGGGGTGAGAGAGTCGATCATCGGTCGTATGGAACGCCACGGCGGTCGTGCCACCGTGCGCTGTCGTCCAGCGGGCACCGAGGTGCACCTGTCCCTGTCCGCTCTGTCCGGGTCGACACCGCAGCCGTCCGCGCCGGTCTCCCAACAGTAGCCTGTCAAACCGTCCCTATACCCGACACGATCAAGGAGTCTCCGATGAGTCAGCCTGATGAACCGGACGTCAAAACCGCGCTGCGCATCCTCGTCGTCGACGACCACACCCTGGTCCGCGCCGGGGTGCGCGCCGAACTCGCCGCCGACGCCCCCGACTTGGAGGTGATCGCCGAGGCCGACGACGTCGAGGGCGCCATCGCCGCCGTCCACGCCCTGGTTCCGGACGTCGTCCTGCTGGATGTGCACCTTCCAGGCGGCAACGGCGGGGGAGGAGCCGAAGTCGTGGCCGCCTGCCGGGACGTGCCCTCCACCCGTTTTCTGGCTCTGTCCGTCTCCGACGCATCCGAGGACGTCGTTTCCGTCATCCGCGCAGGTGCCCGCGGCTACGTAACCAAGGCGATATCCTCCCTCGACCTGGCTCAGGCGGTGCGCCGGGTCGCAGCGGGAGACGCCGCCTTCTCCCCGAGGCTCGCCGGCTTCGTGCTGGACGCCTTCGGCGCCGGGGCGGGGGAGGTGGCCGTGGCCGACTCGGAGCTTGACCGGCTCTCCGCCCGTGAACGCGAGGTCATGCGGCTGATCGCCCGCGGGTACACCTACAAGGAGTGCGCGGCCGAGCTGTTCATCTCCGTCAAGACGGTAGAGACCCACGTCTCTGCCGTGCTGCGCAAGTTGCAGCTGTCCAACCGCAACGAGCTCACCCGCTGGGCCGCCGCCCGCCGCATTGTGTGAGATACCGGGGGCCGACGGCGTCAGTGGACGCCGCGGGCACGGTCCTGGTGCGGGGCGGTCAGGCCGTTGCGTCCCAGCGGCGTCCCGGTTCTCAACGGACCGGGACGCCTGGTGCGCTCAGCGCGCGCCGATTCGCCTGTGACGGCGCAGCACCGCGTTGGTCAGGGCGAGGAGAATCATGCCCGCACCGACGCTCAGAAAGATGTCCGCACCGGTGCCTCCCGTCAAAGGAGGCGACGGCCCTGTCGGCGGCTGATTCGGTGACGACGGAGTTCCGGTCAGCACCCAGGTGAAGGCGTATGTGATGGGGCCGGTGACCTCGCCAGTGGACTCGGTGATGTCAGTCGGGGTGTCCTCGTGCCATTCCATCCGGGCCGGGGCATCGGGGCGAGTGACGGTCAGAGTGCAGGTGTCGTGCAGCCATATGAGACTGGTGCTGCTCAGCTGCCCCTGGGAAGAGCCCGCGGGGACGGTTACCGATACGGAGTGGGTTCCGGAGGCCTGGCAGGCCAGGGTCCCGTCGAAGGTCATGGCCTCGGGGGCGCCGCTGGCGGGGAGTCCCTGGATGGTGTGCGTCACGGTGGCTCGAGTACGAGTGTTGGACAGTGCGAAGGTGGTGGATGACGTGTTCGTGTCCGGCGCCAAGTCCCAACGATCCGGTGCGGTGGTGGTCACGAGCTGGGAACTGGCGAAAGTGGCTGCGATCCCGGCATTACCAGTCACCGAGAGGACGACCGATGAGCCTTGGGGCAGGGAGGGAACCGTCCCGGTCACCGTGTGGGTGACCGGATCGTAGGTCAGGTCGCTGGGGCAGGTGGCGCCGCCAGTGGCCGAACAGGTCGGGGTGGCATCGTCATCTACGGTGAAGGCGTTCTTGGGCAGGGTGATGGTGACCGGTACGTCCGTGGCCGCGCCGCAGCCGTTGGTGACCTCCGCGGTGACGTTCATCTCCTGACCTGGTTCTGGCGCGGTCGTCGAAACCGAGGTGACTGTTGTTACGTCCGTGGTACGGATCGTGCCGTTGATGTGTTGGCTGGTGATGGTGCCGGGTGTGGCCTGGGTGTCGTCGGGAAGTGTGAAGGAGGCCTGGTTGTTGCCGGTGACGGAGCTGCCGGCTAGGCAGGCGACGGTGTGGGTGAGGGGGATGGTGAGTATGAGGCTGGTTCCGGCGGGTAGGTCGGTGGTGCGGTTGAGTGAGATCCAGCGGTTGCCGGAGTTTTCGCGGATTGTGGTGCCGTTGGCCCAGGTGGGGCAGGGTGCGGTTGAGGTCGGGTCGCAGTTGATGGAGTAGGCCAGGTTGGTGCCGGGTGGGTTGAAGGCGTAGAAGTCGGATATGCGCAGGCCGTTGACGTCGGTGGTGCCGGTGTTGGTGTAGGTGACGGTGTAGGTGCGGGTCTCGCCGGAGGCGACGGTTTCCTTGTCCTGGGTCTTGGTCACCGCCACCGAAGCGGTACGGTCCAACGCGGTGTTCTGAGTGACGGTGTTGGTGGAGGGGTCGAGTTCGGTGTCTTCAGGCGCGCTGACCGTGGCGGTGAAGGCCGCCGAGGAGGACACGGGGTAGCGGCCGGTCACTACGACCGTAACGGTTCCCAGGGCAGGGAGGGCAGAGTCGGGATTACGCCGGTGACGGTGAGCTGCTCGGCTGGGCTCGCTCCGTCGGTGGCGGTTCCAGGTGCGGCGGTGATCGAGGTGGTCCCGGAATCCATGCTCAGTGACAGCTCAACGTTGGTGGCCGGGTCCGCTCCCCGGTTGGCGATCGTCATAGTCGCCTCAAAGGCTGAGCCGACCCCGGCCGCGGCGGGGACCTGAAGCTGGACGATCAAGTCGACGGCTCCCGCGGCCACTGCCCTGACCGGCACGAGCAGTGTGGCGCACAGCACCAGCACGGCCAGGGTCGTGGCAACTACGGTGGTCTGTATCCGTGATGGCTTGGCCTTGGTAGGCGCACTGAACATGCGGGAACCGGAGGGACGAGACACGCCAGCAGGCTAACGGCGTCGGCAATCGTTCATGACTCATGCAGGCCCCGATCGCGACACCATAAGGACCCAAATCGGTGTCGGCACTTCCCCGGACCGGGCTGCCGGGTCCACCGAGCGCAGGCAGTCGCCTAAGCGCTGAACCCGTGACCAAGTGCCTGGGCACGTGATGCGGGTGAATCGTGCGAGGATGGCGGCCGTGACCCAGCTGGCCCAGCAGCCGATGCCCGAGCGGATCGCCCGGGCAGCCGTACACGTTGCCGCAGGCGGACTTCTTGCCCTGCCCACGGACACCGTGTACGGCTTGGGCGTTCGTGCCGACGATGCCGCCGCCGTCTGTCGGCTACTGGCTGCCAAGGGGCGCGGCCGCACCATGCCGCCCCCGGTACTCATTGCGGATGGCTCCCAGCTCGACGGCGTCGTCGCCCGCGTTCCGGATGCCGCCCGAGCCCTCGTGGAGGCCTTCTGGCCCGGGGCGCTCACCCTGGTGCTCGAGGCCGCTCCAAACCTCGACTGGGACCTGGGGGACACCGGTGGCACGATCGCCGTGCGTATGCCCGACCACCCTCTGGCCCTGGCCCTGCTGCACGCCACCGGTCCCATGGCCGTGACCAGCGCCAACGCCACGGGACAGCCCCCGGCCACCGACGCCGCCGGAGTGCGGGCGGCCTTCCCGGGACGCGTGGGCGACGCGGACACCGTTGTCTCCGACGCGGTCGAAAACACGGACATACTGCTGCTCGACGGCGGCCCCACTCCCGGGCCGGTTCCCTCCACCATCGTCTCCCTGGTCGGGCCGGCCGCGTGGGCGCCCGAGGTACTGCGTGAGGGCGTTATCAGCCGAGAAGAGCTGGAGAGGCTGGGAACGTGAAGGTCTACCTGCTCCTACTGCTGGTCGCCGCGGCCGTCACCTACGTGTCAGTGCCGATCGTGCGCCACCTCGCCCTGGTCAGCGGCGCACTCACCCCGGTGCGGGCGCGGGACGTGCACGCCACCCCCATCCCACGGCTGGGCGGAGTGGCCATGTTCGCCGGCCTCGCCACCGCGATGGTGGTTGCCTCCCAGGTGCCCTACCTGTCCCGGGTCATAGACTCCTCGGCCTGGGCGGTCGTGCTCGGCAGCGGTATGGTGTGCCTTCTCGGCGTCATTGACGACCTGTGGGAGCTGGACTGGATGACCAAGCTCGTGGGGCAGACGCTCGCAGCCGGCGTCATGGCCTGGCAGGGCGTCCAGTTGATCACCTTCCCGGTGGCGGGCCTGACCATCGGCTCCTCGCGGCTGTCCCTGGTATCAACGATCGTGGTGGTCCTGGCCGTGATCAATGCCGTGAACTGGATCGATGGCCTGGACGGTCTGGCCGCCGGCATCATCGGCATCGGTGCCTCCGCATTCTTCCTGTACATCTACGTGCTCACCCGCCACACCTCCCCGGACTCCTACACCTCCCTGGCGGCCACGGTGATGGCGGCCCTGGTCGGCATGTGCCTGGGCTTCCTGCCCCACAACTTCCATCCCGCCACCATCTTCATGGGTGACTCCGGTTCCATGCAGCTGGGGTTGATCAGCGCCGCCGGCACCATCATCGTCACCGGGCAGATCGACCCCGGCACCCTGGAGGGCCCGACGGCGGTGCCGGTGTTCCTGCCCGTGATCATTCCGTTGGCGGTGCTGCTGCTGCCGCTGGCCGACATGGTCCGGCTGATCGTGCGACGCACGCTGGCGGGCCACAGCCCATTCCATGCCGACCGCATGCATATGCACCACCGGCTGCTGGCCGCCGGCCACTCGCACCGCCGCGCCGTGCTGGTGATGTACGTTTGGGCGGCCGTGGCGGCGTACTCGGTGGCGGCCATGGCCTTCTTCCCCCCGACCCGGGTGCTGGTGGGCGTCGCCGTAGGCGTAGGCCTTGCCCTGGTGGTGACCGTGGACCTGATGCCCGGTGTGCGTCAGGCCTGGGTGCGGCGACTGGGCGCCCGCCCCGCCCGTCATGCCCGCCCCCGACCCTCCAGGGGAGGGCGACGTTGAAGCGGAGTTCGAAACCGGCTCGCACACGCACGGTTGCGGAGCGCATGTCGCAACAGTCACTGTTCCGCCGCACCGCGGCGCGGGTGTCCTGGACCGGGGGTGTGATCACCGCTGTCGCCTTGGGGGCAGGTGCTGTGGCGGGAGGCGACGCCTGGGCCGGGGCGGCCGGAGGCGGCCTGACCGGCTTGCTTCTTACGGGGATCACCGTGGTCGCGCTGCTGATCCCGTGGGAGCGCTTCCCCATGCTGGCGTCTGCCGGTGTCATGGTCTCCTTCGCCGGCAAGGTGGCGGTGATGATCGGGACGGTGCTGTTGCTGGGGGCGCATCGGGAGCAGCTCTCTCCGGCCTGGTTCTTTTGCGCCTTCGCCGCGGTACTGCTGGGGGTGACCGGCGTCGAAGTGGTCTCGCTCGGCTCCGGCAGCCACGCGCCCTCCGGCCGCTTGGAGGCGTACGACGACGCAGAGGATGAGGCGTAGCCGTACCAGCCGGGTGGGCCGCATCCCGTCGACATCCTCCCGGCCAGGCGGGAGCGGGGCGGCCGATGGCGGCGGATCCGGCCGGACGGGTGTACGACCGGCATGGAAGAAAGGTAAGGTCATATTCCGATGAGGGGGTACCATATCCGCCAGGCTCTGAGCCCGATGGCCGCGGCGGGTGCCTTCGGATACCGTCGCCGTGGCACATGGTGGCAGTGCCTTGAGTCCGCAACCGTTCATGAGGAGGTCCGGTGACAACGACTGTGATCCTCACCGCCGGCCTGGCAGCGATCGCCCCGGTGGCGGACGGCGGCGGGTTCGAGCCGCCCTCGCTCGACGACTTCTACCCCGAGGCCTTCGCCCTGGCGGGCACTGCCTTCGAACTCAACCGCGTCATGCTGGTGCGCATCATTATGACGCTGGTTCTCGTGGCCCTGTTCGGCATCGGCGCGGCCCGCGCCAAGGTCGTGCCGGGACGCATGCAGAACCTGTTGGAGATGATTCTGGAGTTCGTGCGCAAGAACATCGCGGTGGAGATCCTCGGGGAGAAGTACGGCGCCCGGTATACGCCGATCATCACTACGATCTTCCTGGGGGTGTTCTTCCTGAACATCTCCGGCATCCTCCCCGGGCTGCAGATCGCCTCCACGGGCGTGGTCGGCATGCCCCTGGTATTCGCCATCGCCTCTTACATCGCTTTCGTATACGCGGGTGTGCGGGCAAACGGCGTGGCCAGGTTCGTCAAGGGGGCGCTGGTGCCCACCGGTGTGCCCGGCTTCCTGTACCCGCTGATCGTACCGGTGGAGTTCCTGTCCACCTTCATTCTGCGACCCCTGACGCTGACTATCCGTCTCATGGCGAACATGATCTCCGGGCACCTGCTGCTCTCGCTGTGCTTCCTGGCCACCAACGCCCTGTTCGTCTATGCGACGGCGCAGCTGAAGATCCTCGGCACGATCACCTTCGTGGCGGGTATCGTCTTCATCCTGTTGGAGGCATTCGTCGCCGCCCTACAGGCCTATATATTCGCCCTGCTGTCCGCGGTATACATCGAGTCCTCGGTGCACATGCACTGACCACCCAACCCACACGAGGAGTTACCACATGGGAATCACCGGTTCTATCGCGACGATCGGCTACGCCCTGGCCACCGTCGGTCCCGCCCTCGGCATCAGCATGGTCGTGGCGAAGACTCAGGAGTCAACGGCCCGCCAACCCGAGGTTGCCGGCGTGCTGCGTACGAACATGTTCATCGGTGCGGCGCTGATTGAGGCCCTTGGTCTGCTCGGCTTCGCCGCCGGATTCGTGTTCCAGTGACGGAAGTGGCCAGCATGACTGCCGGTGCCGTCGTGGCGGCCGAGGCCGGGGCCCCGGAAGGTATTTTCCTGTTCGTGCCGCACCTGGCCGATCTGGTGTGGGGCACGATCTGCTTCCTGGTCATCGCCGTCGTCCTGATCAAGTACGCGCTGCCGCGCTTCAATGCGGTGCTCGACGAGCGGACGGCGAAGATCGAGGAGGGCCTGGCTCTGACGGACAAGGTCAAGGAGGAGCAGTCCGACGCCGAGGCCCGGGCCGCCCGCCTGGTTGAGGACGCCCGCCTGGAGGCCGCCAAGATCCGTGAGCGCGCCCAGGTCGAGGCGGACAAGATCATCGCCGACGCTCGCGCCGAGGCCGACGGAGAGGTCGGCCGCGCCATGGAGGTGGCCGAGCGGCAGATCCAGGCCGATAAGCAGGCCGCCCAGATTTCGCTGCGCGCGGATGTCGGCCTGTTGGCCACCGACCTGGCGGAAAGACTGGTCGGTGAGCATTTGACCGACACCGAACTGTCCGGGCGCGTAATCGACCGTTTCCTCGACGAGCTCGAGCACACACCGGTCAGCCCCGCCTGGGCCGCGAGAGCGGAGGCGATCCGGTGAAAGCCGGCACCTCCGCCACCCGCGCGCTCACCGAGCAGGCCTGGGCCCCCGTCCTGGCCTCCGCCGGTGCGCAGGGACAGGAACTCGGCGAGCAGATCCTCGCGGTCGCGCATGAGATCGCCTCGAATCCGCTGCGGGGCCCCTTGACCGACCCCAACCGGGAACCCGGGGACAAGGCCGCTCTGGCCTTCCGCCTGTTCGCCGGGAGGGTGGACGGGCGCGTCGTTGAACTGCTGCAGGGCATGGTGCGCGGTCGCTGGTCGCGCGCGGTTGATCTGATCAGTGCCCTGCACGACCTGGGTATCAAGGCAATTCTCTCAGGAGCCCGCGCCGGAGGAACCCTCGACGACGTCGAGCAGGAGGTCTTCGCCGTCGCCCGCGAGGTGTCCGCCAACCGAGAGATCCGGCAGGCGCTCGAACCGGCTCGCCGTACCAGCACCGATGCCCGGGTGCGCCTGGCCCAGCGACTGTTCGGCTCTCGCATCTCCCACCCGGCCATGACCCTGGTGGTTTGGTGCGTACGTCACCAGCCGGAGGTCGCCGTCGGCGGGGTGCCCTACAACCTCAGGCGTGTCACCGAGCTGGCCGCCGCCATGCAGAACCGGGTCATCGCAGACGTCGTCACGGCCGTGCCGCTGACCAGGGCCCGCCAGGCCCGCCTGCGCGAGATCCTGGTCCGCCGACTGGGGTTCGATGTGGAACTCAACCTGGAGGTCGACCCGGCGGTCATCGGCGGCGTGCGGGTGATGGTGCGCGACCTTGTCATGGACAACACCGTGCGTCGCTCGCTGGCGGGGCTGCGCACCACCCTGACCGGATGACGGGCCCGCGCGGCACCGCATACACAAGCCAAACGAACAGTTGCGAGCAAGCAGCAAGCCACAGCGAATGGAGACGACAGATGGCTGACATGACCATCGCGGCGGCGGACGTCCGCTCCGCCCTGGAGGAGTTCGTCGCGTCCTACCAGCCGGCCCAAGTGGCCGCCGATGAGATCGGCCACGTGGTCTTCGCCGCCGACGGCATCGCCTACGTCGAGGGCCTGCCCGGGGCGATGGCCAACGAACTGCTCACCTTCGAGGACGGCACCGCCGGACTGGCGATGAACCTGGACGAGCGACAGATCGGAGTGGTCATTCTGGGCGACTACTCCGGCATTGATGAGGGGCAGGTCGTGCACCGCACCGGTGAGGTCCTCTCCGTTCCGGTGGGGGACGCCTTCCTCGGCCGCGTCATCGACCCGTTGGGTCGGCCCATCGACGGGCTCGGGGAGATCGCTGCCGAGGGCCGCCGCGCCCTGGAGTTGCAGGCGCCCGGCGTCATGGCCCGCAAGTCCGTGCATGAGCCGCTGCAGACGGGACTGAAGGCCATCGACTCCATGATCCCGATCGGCCGCGGCCAGCGTCAGTTGATCATCGGCGACCGCAAGACCGGCAAGACCGCCATCGCCCTGGATACGATCCTGAACCAGAAGGCCGCTTGGGAGACCGGCGATCCGAGCCAGCAGGTGCGTTGCATCTACGTGGCCACCGGGCAGAAGGGCTCAACCATCGCCTCCGTGCGCGCCACGCTGGAGGAGCGCGGCGCCCTGGAGTACACCACGATCGTCGCCTCCCCGGCCTCCGACCCGGCCGGCTTCAAGTACCTGTCCCCGTACACCGGCTCCGCCATCGGTCAGCACTGGATGTACGGCGGCAAGCACGTGCTCATCGTCTTCGACGACCTGTCCAAGCAGGCGGAGGCCTACCGTGCCGTATCCCTGCTGCTGCGCCGTCCGCCGGGCCGCGAGGCCTACCCCGGTGATGTCTTCTACCTCCACTCCCGGCTGTTGGAGCGCTGCGCCAAGCTTTCCGACGAGCTGGGGGCAGGCTCGATGACCGGACTGCCGATCATCGAGACCAAGGCCAACGATGTCTCCGCCTACATCCCCACCAATGTCATCTCCATCACCGACGGGCAGATCTTCCTGCAGTCCGATCTGTTCAACGCCGACCAGCGGCCCGCCGTCGACGTGGGCATCTCGGTCTCCCGGGTCGGCGGTGACGCCCAGATCAAGGCCATGAAGACCGTGGCCGGCACGCTCAAGATCACCTTGGCCCAGTACCGATCCATGCAGGCCTTCGCCATGTTCGCCTCCGATCTGGATGCCGCCACCCGTCAGCAGCTGACTCGCGGTGAGCGGCTGATGGAACTGCTCAAGCAGCCGCAGTTCACCCCATATCCCGTCGAGGAGCAGGTGGCCAGCGTTTGGGCGGGCACCAACGGCTACCTCGACGACCTGGACATCGCCGACGTGCTGCCCTTCGAGCGCACCCTGTTGGACCACCTGCGTCACAACACCGACCTCTTGGACACCATCCGGAACACCGGGCGCCTGGAGGAGGACACCGAGGAGGCGCTGCGCCAGGCCGTGGAGTCCTTCCGCACCACCTACCTGGCCGGTGGGCGCATGCTCTCCGGCGAGGTCGGGGCCCTTGAGGAAGAGGTTCCCGCGGAGCACACCGCCGAGCAGATCGTCGTCAAGAGGGGCTGACCGACGTGGCAGGGAGCCAACGCATCTACAAGCAGCGCATCCGGTCCACACAGACGCTGCAGAAGGTCTTCCGGGCGATGGAGCTGATCGCCTCCTCCCGGATCGGTTCCGCACGCAACAACGCCCAGGAGGCCGGCCCCTACGACCACGCCCTGAGCCAGGCCGTCGCCGCCGTCGGCAGCCACGCGGCCATGGACCACCCGCTCACGCGTGAGCGGGTGGACACGGACCGGGTCGCGATCCTCGTACTCACCTCCGATCGGGGCATGGCCGGCGCCTACTCGGCCACCATCCTGAGAGAGACCGAACGGCTCATCGAGCAGCTGACGGAGGCCGGCAAGGAACCGGTCCTGTTCACCTACGGACGGCGGGCAAGTGCCTACTTCGCCTTCCGGGGCCGCCCGGTGGAGTTCTCCTGGACCGGCGAGTCCGACCGCCCCAGCGACGCCTCGATCGAGGAGGTCGCCACCGTCATGCTGGACTACTTCCTGTCCAGCCCAGAGGCCGGTGGCGTGGCCGAGGTGCACATCGTCTTCACGCGCTTCGTGTCCATGGTCTCGCAGGTGCCCGAGGTGCGCCGCATGCTGCCGCTGACCGTCGTCGACGTCGACGGGC
>NZ_JAUMUL010000099.1 GCF_030530635.1 Actinomyces sp. | reverse complement strand
CGATGACAAGAACGGGATGATCGGCCCCAGAGGCCCAGTGCCGCCCGAGGACAGAATGTCATAGTCATCCACCACGAGCACGATCCGCGGCCCCGCCACCGCCCGCCCCGCCGCCGCAGCGTCGGAGCGCCGGCGCAACTCCTCGGCGATCGACGCCGACAGCCCGCCGGCAAGCGCCGTCGAGGTCGCATGCCCGCCCAAGAACGCCTCCGGGCATGCCCCCGCGGTCGTCCGCCGCACGTCATACACGGCCATCACCAACTCATCGGGCGTGTACCGCTCCACCAGGGACTCGATCACCCCACGCAGCACCGTGCTCTTGCCGCAGCCCGAATCGCCCAACACCAGCAGGTGCGGATCCCGTCCCGCAAGATCCAGATTGATCGGCGTCATCGTGTCCTGGAACAGTCCCAGCGGCAGCAGGTCGGGTTCCTGCTCGCCGTCCGGCAGGTCCGCAGGATCGATACTCTCCGGCAGCATACGCACCGGAGCCGGCGCAGGCCCGTGCCAATTCTTGGCGATCAACTGCGCCATTGCCGCCATCACCATGCCCACGCCCCGGGACAGGTCCGCCCCCTCGGGCACCGGCAGCGCCACCTGGGCGAACAACTTGTCCGTGCGCAGCACCCGCCCCGGCACATCCGCCCGCAACGTAGCCGACAGCTTGCGGGCCACCAGGGAATCGGCCGGATCATTCAGTCGCAACTCCAGGCGCGTACCCACCAGCGACTGCTGCGACATGCGCAGATCATTGCCGCGCGAGAGTGTCATCACCGCATGCACCCCCAGGCCGCCGCCGCGGCGCAACACGTCGTCGAGCGGGTCCTCCAACTCCGGGAAATCGGAGCGCAGCAGGGCCAGCCCGTCCACCAGCAGCACCACATCCGCGCTGGCCAACTCGGGCACCTCGCCCGCGGCGTGACGGGTGCGCAGCACCTCCAGAGAATCGATGCGGTGGGCGGCCAGCACCCGTTCGCGCTGATCCAGCATCGCCACGACCTCCTCCAGGACGCGACGCATCCGCTCCCGGTCCCCACGCGTGGCCACCCCGCCCACATTCGGCAGCGACGCCAGCCGTGACAGTCCGCCGCCGGTGGCGTCCACCCCGTAGAAGGCGAGCCGGTCCGGGCCATACGTCAGCGCCGACGCCGTGGTCAGCGTCCACAGGAAGGTGGTGCGTCCGCTCTGCGGCGCCCCCACCACCGCCACATGGCCGCCGCCCACCGTCAGGTCCAACAGCCACGGCTGCTGGTGCTGATGGGCGGGATCATCCAGCAGGCCCACCGGGACCCGCGGGCCGGGGCCGGGCGGGGCGGGCGCCCGCAGGCCGATCTCATCGCGTCGCAGCGGCCCGTCCAGCACCTTCGTGAGCGCAAGCCGCTCCGGCAGCGGCGGCAGCCACACCGGCGCCATGGGCTCGGCGGCTCGCCCCAGCTGGGCGACGACGGCGTCCACCACCGTCATCCGGGTGGTGTGCCCCTCCGGGACCACGGCCTGTGCCGCCGTCGGCTCCTCGGCCTCCAGCCCGTTGTGCACCGGCAGCAGCAACGGCACCTGCTCCACCCGGTCGGCGGGGGCCGGCTCGACCTCCGCCTCCTCCACCGGACCGGAGACATAACCGGCCCGGAAACGCGTGAACACACTGGTATCCACCTTCAAATACCCGTACCCGGGGGAGGCGGGCAGGTGGAAGGCATCCGGCACCCCGATCACCGCGGAGGACTCGGCCTCGGTGAAGGTGCGCAGGCAGATCCGGTAGGACAGGTAGGTGTCCAGGCCCCGCAACTTACCGCCCTCAATGCGCTGGCTGGACAGCAGCAGGTGCACGCCGATCGACCGGCCGATACGCCCAATCGTCAGCAACAGGTCCACGAAGTCCGGATTCGCCGTCAACAGTTCCCCGAACTCGTCAATGATGACGAACAGGTGCGGCATCGGCGCCATCTGCGGATGCTCCTGCCGCAGCCGCCGGTAGTGGGCAATGTCGGGGGAGGAACCGGCGTCCCGCAACTGCTTCTGCCGACGCACCACCTCACCGGCGATCGAGGCACGTGCCCGCTCGATCAGCCCGGCGTCATCGGCCAGGTTATCCATCAGCCCCACCACGTGCGGCAGGGACGCGAAGGGGGCGAAGGCCGCCCCACCCTTGTAATCAACCAGGATCATGGACAGGTCCTCAGGGCCGTGACCGACCGCCAGCGCCGTCACCAGGGTGCGCAACAGCTCCGACTTGCCCGAGCCGGTCGCACCCACGCACAGCCCGTGCGGTCCGACTCCCAACTGGGCGGACTCCTTCAGGTCCAGCAGCACCAGCTCATGGTGGTCATCGGTGCCCAGCGGCACCCGCAGGAAGTCACGCGCCGAGCGGGGCCTCCAGACGGAGGACACATCAATACTCCGGGGATCATCCACGCCCAGAAGGTCCGCCAGGGAGGTTGCGGACGCCTCCTCCACCTCCCGCTCGGCGGCCGCCCCCAGGGACAGCGGCGCCAGCGCCCGGCACACGCCCTCCGCGGCCGCCGGGCCCAGCTCATCCGGGGTCACCACGGTGGGCGGGATCGGGGCGGCACCGCGCTCGACCCGGCCCGAGGCATCGGTGACCGGCCGCAGATCCTCCACCAGCACCGTGCCGTCCTCCCGCACAGTCAGGCGCAGTGACGGGTCGGAGGGCTCGTCCAGGCGGTCGGTGACCAGGTGCAGGACGGTGGCTCCCACATCCTGCGCCCGCAGCGAGGCGTCGGGGATCGTCAGGGACTGGGCCGGCCCGGCCTCGTCGACGACGGCGAGCAGGCGGGGACGACGGCGTTGCGCAGCGCCCGCCCCGATGCGCGCCACCCGTGCGGAGGCCTTCGCCGCGGCCGCGATCTCGGGGCGCAGCACTCGCTCCAGATCCTCCTGGTCCGCGCCGACCCGGCGCATGGCCACCGGCCCGTCGAAGACCCCGTGAATACGCAGGTGAGGTAGCCGGGACACCCCCTGCCACGCCTCGGCCGCAGCGGCGTCGTGGGCGAGGGCCAGGTGCAGGTCCTCCGGGGCGTGATGCACCGCGGCCTGCACCAGCAGGGTCCGGGCGAGTGCCCGCGTCGCCTCCCGCGGCCCGACGATGGAAACCTCACCGGCGGCATCAAGATCAATGGTGGCGGGCATGGCGTACTGGACCGTATAACTGTTCACCAGGTTCCGCGCCTCCCGCACCAGCAGCGGATCCGCCTGGGCGACGGCCTCGGAACGGGGCATGGCCGCCAGCGGATGGGACAGGTCGGCGGTGCCCAGACGCAGACGCAGGAAATCGCCGTCACTGCGGCGGCGCTCCCAACGGTGCTCGGGGGACACGGCCCACGCCGCCAGCGCCTGCGGGGCGGGATCGGCCCGGTAGGCGCGTTGACGCAGACTCCCGGCGGCGGCCTCCAGCGCCCGGGCGCAGTCCGCCAATGAGTCCAGGTAGCGCTCACGCCGCTCGCGGCGCTGCCGTGCCTGCACGTTGCGGCGGGACACGGTGGCGGCGAGCATGCCGATCACGGTCACCAGCATGATCACCGCACCCAGGACCGCGAAAATCAGGTTCGCGCGCAGCAGCGTCATCATCAGCATGGATGAGCCGGCTCCGGCCAGGGGCAGCATCATCTGGAAGGGGAAGCCCTGGCCCGCACCGGTGTCGGCCAGCTGGGGCGGCGCGGGCAGGATGACCGGCTCGGGCAGCTCCAGCGGGTGGTGCAGGCGCCCGGGCCGGTGGACGGTGCGGATCATGACTTACCTCGCACGCTCCGGGCGGCCCCGTCCACGGCGCGGGCGGCCAAGGCGGTGATGGCGACGGCGGTGCGACGCCGCAGGGGAATGGGGGTGGTCTGCCGCAGCAGCGCCGGGTCATAGGGGATCAGCGTCTCGTCCGGGCCCAGACGCGGAATGAGTGGATGTCCGGGGGCGGTGGCGACGACGGCGTGCAGTACCGCGGGGCGGCGCCCGCGCCCCGGTTCGGTGGGCCGATCGGCGACGGCCGCGGCGAGTTCACGCAGGTGCCCGCGGGTGCGTTCGACCTCGCGGCGCCGCGCCGGACTCACCAGCACGACCGCGTGATGGAACGGGGCGATCCGGGCCGACTCCGCGGGCGTCAGCGGGCCGAACTCGGTCAGGCAGGAGTCGAAGAAGTGCCCGAGCTCGCGCCGCGCCCGATGCCATGCCGACGGCACCCCGGCCTGCGCCGTCGGCAGGCGCAGGCAGGAGGTCAGGCCATCGGGTCCGCAGCCCGCCGAGTCGCGCAGCGCCGGTCCGAGCCGTGCCGGCGGCGTCGCAGCGGGAAGAGGCTCCTCCAGGGGCCAGCGACGGGCGAAGGGCAGGTGGTCGGCGACGGTATCGGAGCCCGGGGATGCGGACAGCAACAGCGCCGGAGTACGCCGGGCGCGGGTCAGTGCTCCGGTCAGTTGCAGGGCCACGGTTGTGGCCCCGCAGCCGGGAGTGGTCGGCACCACGGCTATGCGACAGGTCAACGGCAATGGTTGCACCAGGGACAGGTGCGTCCGTGCGGCGGCACCGCGCCACGCGGCCGCGCCGGTCAGGGCCAGGGCGCACAGGTCGAGCGGGCGGCGCAGGAGGTCCAGGCGGGCGGCGGCGTTGCGGCGGTCGCCCGCACGGTCGAGGACGGCGGCGCTCATGCGAAGAGCCCCAACAGATGGGCGAACAGTCCATCGAGCCCGCACAGCAGCGGCACCGTGGCGATGGTGGCGGCGGTCTCCACCATGTCACCGAGCCGGCGCAGCCGCACCCGTGTCTGATCGGCGCTGTGGTAGAGGCCGGCGGCCGCCAGCGCCAGCACGGCCACGGCCAGCACTGCGGCGCGTAGCGACCAGGGCAGCGTCGAGGCCAGAATCAGCGGAGCGGGCAGGCAGGCGAGCCATAGGGCCAGTACCTCCGCCCGAAGGGGGAACGCACGCGACCGCAGCGCCGCGGCGACCACGACGACGGCGGCCAGCCAGTGCCCCCACGGGTCGTCCTGCCGGGCCAGGTTCGCCGTCGTCCAGCCCAGAGCGCCCGCCGCAACCAGGCAGGAGACCAGCAGGGAGTCGTGTGCCGCGGTCAGGCTGCGTCGGGCGCGATCGCGCGGCGGCAGAACCCCGGTCAGAGCGGTGTCATCCAGCCGGGCCGCACCGGAGACGATCAGCGCGATCCACGGCAGGCAACCGGCGAGTATCAGGGCGAGTACCGCCGCGAGACCATGAGCCAGCTTCACGGTCGGTGACAAGGCGGACACGAGCATCCAGGTGCCCTCGGCGCCGAGTCCGACGGCGGCGCCGGTGATCCACCCGGAACGGCCGAAGGCCAGCCCCAGGGCGGCCGTCACCAGCAGCAACAGACACAGGGCCGCAAGCATCCCGGACTCGGCTCCCGTCGCGACCAGGGTGAGGCACTGCGCCCCCAACACCCCCAGCGGCAGGCACAGACCGAGGACGTGCATGCCCGCGGGGCCGATGCCGCTGCGACGCAGCGCGGCGACGGTGAAGAGCAGAAGCAGTCCCGCCAGTGCCACCCAGGTGTGCGTCGTAGGCGAGACCGCCTGCAGCTGAGGCCACAGGGTGAGTGCGCTCAGGACGCCGATGAGCAGGCCGGCTCCGAGCGGCCGGTCCGTCCGACGCCACCTGCCGGGGTGCGCCTCGGTGAAGTCAGCCATCGTCTCACTGAGGTCGGACACGCGCACGGGCGGCGGGATCTCATCGTCGGCGACCAGCCGCAGGACCTCGCCGTCCAGAACCTCCTGGGCGGCCAGGTCCAGCTCAAGATCCACCAGGCGACCGTCGGCGCGCATCAGGTGCGTCGACGTCGGGGCGCCGGAGTGGACGGGGCCGCCCAGCAGGGACAGGAGCATCGGCATCTGGACACCGACCGGTTCGGTCGAGGGCAGCACCATTTCGGCGCGCGAGCGCTCGGCCACCAGGGTTACGCGGGTGTAGGGGATCATTGCTCTGCTTCCTGCTCCGCTTCCGGAACGGCCTCGGTGGTACCGACGGGGGAGTGCTCTGCGGTGGCGCGATCGGTGGGGACTTCGCCGGAGGTGGAGCCGGAGGAGTCGAAGTGTGTGGATATGTAGGCGTAGCCCACGCAACCACTGCACGCCAGGGCGGCGACCACCAGCGAGGCAATCAGCCGCGGTGCTAGCGCCCGGCTCCTACCGGGGTTGCGGCCACGCTCCAAGGCGTCACGCAGGCGCGCATGGTGTACCCGTGCAGAGTCGAGAACCGCCTGCTCGTTCTCACGCGCCATGGATGTGCATCTCGAGGCCGATACGGTCGCGGTTACGGTCGCGGTGAATCGCCGCGCAGGCCGCGCCGACGGGTGCGGGTGTTGAACTCATCCGACCATCCTTTCGTGGCCCTGCTGTGCGCGTTCCTCCGATTCCGACTCCTGTAGGGCGCGGGCCCGCTCCTGTGCCCTCTCCCACGCACGTATCGACTTGCGTGTGACCCGCGGCGGGGAGGGGCGGCCGGAACCCGCGGGCGAATCCGTCGGCGTGGGCGGGGCGGTCGGCGTTGCCGCCGTGGGCGGGGCCGTATCCGCGCCGGTGGGCGGGCGACTAGGGCCGGGCGCAGCCGCCGCGGGTGGTGAAGGCGGGCCGGGTGCTGCGACCCGTGGGGCCGCGGAGGTCTGCGGCGTCGTCGCGGACGGCGCCGGTGCCAGGG
>NZ_JAUMUL010000098.1 GCF_030530635.1 Actinomyces sp. | reverse complement strand
GGGTGACCTGCTCGACCATGTAGCCGTTGTCGCGCACGGTGCGGAACATGTCCTGCACCACCCGGTAGTGGTTGCCGGCGGTGGTACGCGTGAACAGGTCGTAGGACAGGCCGAGCGCCACCAGGTCCTCGACGATGAGCCGGTTGTTGCGGTCGGCGAGCCTCCGGGGGCTGACGCCCTCCTCGTCGGCGGCCACCAGGATCGGGGTGCCGTGCTCATCGGTTCCGGACACCATCAGGACATCATGCCCGGCCATGCGCATGTAGCGGGAGAAGACATCCGAGGGGACACCGAATCCGGCTACGTGTCCGATGTGGCGGGGGCCGTTGGCGTAGGGCCAGGCGACGGCGGAGAGGATGCGGCTCATGGGGGCAGCCTATCCGCTCCGGCGTCCGGGGGCCGCCTCCGGTTTGTTCTCACCTCCCGGCGGTCGCCGACTCCTGTTCCCGAGGCGTTGCGGCACGTACCATCAGTGACGGCGTGGAGATCGACGCCGTCTCCAGCACCACCAGACCAAAGGAACCACATGACCTACCCCCCGAGTTCCGGATCCCCCTATGGGGCGACTCCCTGCACGAAAGACCCCTACGTGGCGACTCCCAACAGGCCTGCGACTCCGCCGGCGTCCGAGGGGGTCAAGGGACCGCTGATCCTGCTGTTCATCGGCGCGGGCCTGTGCGTGGCGGCCGTAGTGGTCCTCATCGTCCTCGTGACCTCGGCGACTCGGACAGCTGCTGATATCCGCCCGATCGAGGCCAACGGTTCGACCACGGTCAGCCTCGAATCCGCCACGCCTTACGGCCTGTACGGAAATGGCGGCTCGCGGTGTGAAGTGGTGGGGCCGGACGGGGCCGAGTTGGACGTCACCGTTCCGATGTCGACAATCACCGTCAATGACCGCATCCTGTTCGGCCAGGTCACGGCGCAGACCTCCGGCGAGCACACCATCACGTGCTTCACCGGCGCTGGAACTGAGGGCGTGTACTTCGGGCCGCCGGTCGACGCTAAGAGCATCGTCCGCTCCGTGTTCGGCGTATTCGCGGTTGTGGGCATGTTCATTACCGGCATTCCCCTTACCATCGGCGGTATAATTGGGCTGGTCGTACGTAATTCGAATAACCCCAGGGCCCGGCGGACTTGGGCCGCCGCCCCTCCGGCTGGGAGCGGGGGCGGAGCACCGGGTACGGCACCGGAGTTCCGCCGGTCGCCTGATTTCCCCGCCACTAACTGATCCTGGGTGGGGATTCAGCTAGGAGGCAGCAGGTTCACGATGGCGATTGGGAATGGGCCCGTGCCGATGCCCGGTGGTCCACCGCGGGGAGTGGACGCGGATGGACTGCCCTCTTTGAAGCTGCCGCGCATCATCACGATCGTGGGCGCAGTGCTACTGACGGTGGCTATCGGCCTGTTCGTTGTGGCCCTGCGGATTACGCCTACCGTCGCTGACGAGAACTACGTCACGGTCAACCGCGACGGCACCCAGATGGTACTGGTGCTGTTGGAGGACACGGAGTACGGGCTGTACTCCTCCGACACCGCCATCTCCTGCACGGTCCTGGACCCGGTGGGGACGGCGATCGATGTGCGCCCCTCGAAGGGCGGTCAGATCAGCGGCCGACAGCAGATACTGGGATTCCGCTCGGCCGCTGCCGGCAATTACACGCTCTCCTGCGACGGCGACGATGAGATCGTCATCAATCTCGCGGTGCTCTCCCCCGAGAGCACTCGCGGCGCGGCTACTGCCGCAGTTTCCTTCGTCTTGGGCCTGCTGGGGTTGATCGCAACTTCCGTCGGGGTGATCTGGCTGGTGCTACGGCGGCGCAGCCGCACCCGCGCCGCCGTGGGGCGCCTGGCCGCCCACCCGCCCACGGGCGCCTCCATACCCTATGGGAGTCCCGGCCCACAGCCGGGCTATGCCCCAGTCCCCCCTCAACCTGTGTCCAGCGGCCAGTACGTTGGGGTCCAGCCCCCGCTCCCCGTTGCGCCGACGACGGCGTCGGCCCCGCAGGCAGCCGCCCCACCACCGGGCAGTTACGGCCTGGCCCCGCAGCAGGTGGTCTACCGTCCGATGCCCCCGTCGAACGGCAGGCCGGAGTCCTGAGCCTTCAGGCGCCAGCACCGGCGTCACGCAGCGCTAGCGCCGCCCGGTACACCTCGTTGGGGCGGGCGCCGATTCGAGACGCAATCTCCGCGGCGGCAGCCTTGAGCCGCATGCCGGCATTGGCGAGAGCCAATGCCTCAGCGCCTGCCGCTTCCAGATCCACCGCGTGTGGAGGCGCCCCGGCGACCACCAGCACCACCTCCCCCAGCACGCCGTCGGCCGTGCTGTCCGCCAGTTCACCCAGCTTCGCCCGCCTCACCTCCTCATGAGTCTTGGTGAGCTCCCGACACAGTGCGGCGCGGCGCTCGGCGCCGAAGATCTCTGCCATGGACACCAGCGTCTCGTGGGTGCGCCGGGGTGATTCCAGGAACACCATGGTGCGCGGCTCGTCCGCCAGTGCGGCCAGGGCACGATGACGTTCCCCCGCCTTGCGGGGAACGAATCCCTCAAAGGTGAATCGGTCAGCGGCCAGTCCGGACAGCACCAGGGCGGTGAGCACCGCGGACGGCCCTGGTGCGACAGTGAGGGGGACGGCGGCGTCGGCAGCGGCGGCCACCAGCCTGTAACCGGGATCGGAAACGCCGGGCATGCCGGCGTCGGAGACAACCAGAACAGCGTCGCCCGCCCGAGCACGCCCGAGCAGTTCCGGAATCCGGACGTTCTCATTGTGCTCGTGGAAAGTCGTCACGCGGCCGTTCACCCGCACCCCCAGTCGACGCGCCAGGCCGAACACGCGGCGCGTGTCCTCCGCTGCAACGACGTCGGCCCGTTCCAGGGCCATGCGCAGGCGGGATGAGGCATCGGCGGTATTCCCGATCGGCGTTGCGGCCAGGGTGATGGTACCCGGACGCGGCGCGGCCTCCCCCGTAAACGCACCGTCCGCATCCGGTACGAGGTCGAAGTCATCCGCAGGCGTGGCGTCACTCATGTCCTGACTCATGGCCCCCAGTATGAAGGCCGCCCTAGACTCATCGGTGTGACTTCGTCCTGTGCCGCTTCGCCGGATGGTACCGATACGCAGCCCACCCCCGACGATCCTCTTGGGGTGACCGCCACACACGAGGAGTCCTCCGCCGCCGACCGGGCCACGGACTCTGACGCCGCGGAGCCGTCAGCCACCCAGGAGGCTGCGGAGCCGCGCACCGAGAATCAGCTGCGCTCCCTACTGGGGCTGGATCCGCTCGGTACCGTGCTGCCCAAAGCAACCCGGATCAACGGGTGGATCGCCACGGCACTGGCCGGGCTGGTTGCCGCATTGACCCGCCTGGTGGGTCTGGGCCACCCGCATCAGCTCATGTTCGATGAGATCTACTACGTCAAAGAGGGCTACGCCCTGTGGCGCAACGGCTATGAGTCCGTGTGGTCTGACGGCGCTGATGAGCTCTTCGCCCGGGGGGACTTCTCAGCGCTGACAACCGAGGCCAGCTATGTGGTGCACCCGCAGTTGGGCAAGTGGCTGATAGGACTGGGGATGCAGCTGTTCGGCGCAGACTCCTCCTTCGGCTGGCGAGTCATGCCGGCGCTGGCGGGCATTCTGACGGTCGTGGTGCTGGCGCGCCTGACACTGCACCTGACCCGTTCCCCACTTCTGGCGGGTCTAGCGGGTCTGCTGCTGGCGATCGACGGCGTCGGCATCACCGAGTCGAGGATCGGCCTGTTGGACGGGTTCATCAGTCTGTTCGCGACGGTCGCGCTGTACTGCCTCGTGCGCGACCGGGAATGGTCTCGGGCGCACCTGGCAGCGGATCTGGCAGGCGTACCCACCGACGCATCGAAACCCGCGCCCCTGGCGCCCAGGGCCCACCTGCGTCCGTGGCTGTTGGCAACGGGCGTGGCAGTCGGGCTGGTCTGTTCGGTGAAGTGGTCGGGTGCCTACCTATTGGCGGCCACCGGTATCCTCGTCGTCGTCTGGGACACGCTGGCGCTGAGGCGAGTCGGGGCTCGCGCCTGGTTCCTGGAGGGGATCGTCTCCCGCGGCATCGGCGACTTCATTCGCCTGGTTCCGGTGGCCTTCCTCGTCTACCTGGGTGCGGGCTGGGGCCCTTGGTTCCTGCATGACGGCGCCCACAACCACGGCTGGGCGGCGGCACAGCGCGCCCAAACGGGCACTGTGGCGCGCTCGTGGCTACCCGATGCACTCAATGATCTGTTCGAATATCACCTGTCGATGTATAACTTCCATGTCGGACTGGACTCCCAGCATCCTTACATGTCCAAGCCGATCGGGTGGCTGGTGCAATGGCGTCCGACATCCTTCTATTGGCAGGGCACCGAAGACATGGCCGGTGCCGACTGCGGCTCGGACCGCTGCATTCAGGCGATTACATCGATCGGGAACATCCCCATCTGGTGGGCGGCCGTGCCCGCGTTGGTCTTTGTATTCGTGGCCCTTGCGATCCGTAACCGGGACTGGCGCGTGTGGGTGCCGCTGATCGGCTACGTCGGCATGTACCTGCCGTGGTTCATCTACTCGAACCGAACGATCTTCACGTTCTACACGGTCGCCTTCCTCCCCTGCGTGGTGCTGGTGCTGGTGCTAGCACTCGGCTCTGCTGCCGGGTTGCTTCCGCCGGTTCCAGGATCGGCCGCCGCCAGCGAAGAGGAGCGTCTGCTCAATGAAGATGTGATCGGGCCGGGCCGCATCTATCCGCGGGGACCTATCGCCGCCTACTTCGGTTTCGGCATGCGGCCTGCGCGGCTGCGCGTGCCCGAGGCGTGGGCCGGTGTGCCGTCGTGGCGCATCCGCGGCGAGGGCATGGCCCTGATCGCCGGCGTGCTGACGGCAGCGGTGCTGTTTGCGCTCGCGTGGTGGCCGATCTGGACAGGCCAGACGGTGCCCTACTCCTTCTGGCACTGGCACATGTGGCTGAAGTCCTGGGTATGAGTCGGAGTGGGCGGGCCTGGCCGGCGACCGCCCAGCAGCCGTCGCAGTGGCGCACTGGGCAGGCCCAGTTCCCAGGTACCGCCGCCCCTCAAGGCCCTAACCGCATAACGGCCGGTAACATCCCCCTCCCGCTTTTACGCGCAGTCGACCCTTGGCTGATCAGCCAGGCCGACTCCAAACTGGCCAACCCCGCTCCCACGTGCAGCCGTCCCTCGGGCTCACGGTCCGTCCGGCTACGGCGGAGCAGCCCCGGTTCCCGCGCACAGCCGACCGTCGGCCTCGTCCACGCAACTGCGCGCCCTGTGACATCCCGTCGCCGACACGCAGGCGATACACGCCGCAAGGCTGTCGGCGTAGAAGTTAGCGCTAGTGAGGCAAATGGAACGCGGGCCGGGAAAGCGTTGAGATGTGGCCGGTACCCGGAGGGTTATTCATGGGGGTGACTCGCCGCTGCGAAGTTACCGTGTTTTCTGTGTGATTGTAGGGGAAGGACTTGATTGCGTGGAGGTGCTGCCGGCGGGGTGACAAGCCTCCGGCTAC
Source organism: Actinomyces sp. (assembly GCF_030530635.1). Lineage (GTDB taxonomy): Bacteria > Actinomycetota > Actinomycetes > Actinomycetales > Actinomycetaceae > Actinomyces. The sequence goes on along the minus strand of NZ_JAUMUL010000098.1, from coordinate 1,349 downwards.
CGCATCTTTCGGCAGGAAGAGTTGGATTTGGTGGGTGTTGGCGGATGTCAGTGGTTCGGGTGCGGTGGATCGCTGCGGGTGTCGGCGGATTGGCCGGGACGGTTCGGGCGATCACCTGACGACTCGTACCTTCACCTGACGAATCGTTGATGCTAAGTGACGAAGCGTCGGGCCAATGTACGAACCGTCAGTGGACCGTTCGAAGTGTCAGCCCCGTCGGCCTCATGCCCGTCGACGCGGCAGCCCCACCCCACGGGCCCGAGCACACGCCTCCTGCCCGAGTACACGTGTTGGCCTCGCAGACACGACTTCGGTCCGAGCACACGTGTTTTTGGAGGTTTGCATGTGCTAGACACCTTGTTATGTCTCAGGACATCGGTGACAGTTCTGCCTCAGGACATCGGTGACGGTTCGGGGGTTGTTGGTGGTGACAGTTCGGCTGTGATGGGCCGGTGAGTAATGATCCTGTTGACCCGCGTATCAGACTTGCGATTGCTCAGTGGCCCGACGACGCCCCGCGTGGTGCGGTGACCTCGTTTTGCGCCGAGCACGCCATCAGCCGCAACACCTTCTACAAGCTGCGCCGCAGGGCCGTTGAGCTGGGGCGGGCCGCTGTCCTCGAGCCGCTGTCCAGGCGTCCGGGGTCTAGCCCTACCGCCTTGGGCCAGGACATCAAGGACCAGGCGGTGGCGGTGCGCGCTTCAATGGCGTCTTCCGGCCTGGACCATGGGCCGGTATCGGTTCATGACAAGATGGTGGCAATGGGACTGGACGCGCCCTCGCCTGCAGCGCTGTCGCGCATCTTCGGCCAACGGGGCGTGGCAAGACGCGAGCTGCACAAGCGGCCTAGGTCTGCGTGGAGGCGGTTTGTCTACCCGGCTCCGAACGCCTGCTGGCAGACGGGGCGCCACCGAGTACGTGCTCGTCGGAGGGCGCAAGTGCGTGATCTCCCCGGCTCATCGACGATCACTCGCGCTTGGCGGTGGCGTCCCTGGTCGCCGCCGCCGAGACCAGCCAGGCGGCTATCGCGGTTTTCGACCGGGCCGTCGCCCGCTACGGGGTACCCCAGCGCAACGGTGCTGCCCTGAACCCCACCAGGCGGGGCATGCAGGGCGCGCTGGTAGAACACGTCAGGACTCTCGGGACCCAGGCGATCACCGGCAAGCCGTACAAGCCAACCACCCAGGGCAACAACGAGCGCTTCCACCAAACCCTGTTCCGCTACCTCGACGCTCAGCCCCTGGCCCACACCATCGCCGAACTCCAGGCCCAGGTAGACGCCTTCGACCACATCTACAACACCGAGCGAGGCCACCAGGCCCTGCCCGGGCGCATCACCCCGGCCCAGG
>NZ_JAUMUL010000097.1 GCF_030530635.1 Actinomyces sp. | reverse complement strand
CGAGCGAACCGACTCCCGGCTCCACCCACACCCTCAAACGCGAAACGCCGAATAACTGCGAGCCAGGATGACGTCATTCCAGCCCGGCTGCCCCTGCCCACTTGGACTCTCAACATCGGTGCCGGGTTGCTTCCGTGTCGGTCAGGCCGACTCGGCCGCGTTGTCCCCGACGGCGGTGTTCTACTCGACGGCGGTGCCCTCCCCGACGGTCGCGGCTTCCCCTACGGCGGAGCGCTTACGCAGCTCTCGGACCGTGGCGCGCGGGTCCTCTCCAGCGGGGAAGCCGCGCAGGCGCCAGTACATGGCCAGCATGGAGCCGGTGATTGTGTGCCAGAAGGTCGCCACCGCACACGGTGCGGCCACACCGGCACTGAGGTAGGCCACGGCCAGCGTGGAGCCGAGACCGGCGTTCTGCAGACCTGTCTCAATGGAAATGGTGCGTCGGTCCCGGCGCGAGACTCCGATGGCTCGCGCCACCGTGTACCCCAGGCCGTAGCCGATGGCGTTCTCCACGGCAATGGCCACGAACATCAGCAGGCCCGCAGTGGCGATCAGCGCCTGACTGCGAGAGACCACCGCCGCCACCACCCCGGCGATCGCCACCACCGACACCCACGGCATGACAGGCTGGATGCGGGCCACCTGCCGGTGGGCGAACATGTTCAGTACGAGCCCGGTCCCCACCGGCAGCAGGACGATCTGCACGATGGACAGCGCCATGGACCCAGCCGGCACCTCCATGTACGTTCCCGCGAGCCACAGGGTGAGCAGCGGGGTGACCACGGGAGCAAGCATGGTGGACAGCGCGGTCATGGACACGCTCAGGGCCGTGTTCCCCTTGGCCAGGAAGCTGCACACGTTCGACGTCGTCCCACCCGGTACACAACCGATGAGGATGATGCCGATCTTGAGCTCATCGGGAAGAGGAAACATCTGCGCGATGAACCACCCCACCAGCGGCATCACCGAGAACTGTGAGAGCACGCCTACGATCACCGGCACGGGGTGGCGCACGATCAGGGTGAAGTCGGGTACCGACAGGGTCATGCCCATGCCCAGCATGGTCACGGCCAGCAGCGGCGTCATGTAATTCGACAGTGGCACGAAGGTGTTTGGGGAGAGGAAGGCCGCCAGAAAGGCCGCGAACATCACCAGGGGGAAGACCGCCACCGCTATCCGTGCGCTGCGCTCCTGACGCCGCTCCTCGCAGGCCGAGATACCGGAGACGGACCCGGGAGTGCGATACCTGCCGGGTGGCGGCTGGTCGGCGGGGGACTCTGGGTGTGGGACGGTGGGGGAGACGGACGGGGACATGGGAGCCTTTGAACATTGAGGGGATGCGGACTTCCCAGGCACGGTAGACCGAAGCTCCCCGTCGGCGCCGACGCCGTCCAACCGGTGGACGCCCCCGACTATTCACCACTATCCGCCCAGAGGAGTTCAGCGTAGCCTTTCCCCATGCGGGCGCAACGCATCACCGACACCATCGCCTACCACGCCGAAGGACCCTGCTGGTGGGAGGCCACCGGGCGGCTCCGGTTCGTGGACATGCTTGCCGGCACCGTCATCGAACTGGATGATGCCGCCGACTCCGGTCACCGCCGCCTACCGGTCGGCTCCCCGGTTGCCGCGGTGATCCGCCCCCGCGTCGACGGCGGCGCGATCGTCGCCACCGAACGCGGAATCTCCCTGAGCCGTCGGGAGGACTTGAGTGACCTCACTCCCGCGGCTGAGCTCTTCGCCGACCCGGCTGTGCGCACCAACGAAGGTGGCTGCGACCCCGACGGTCGCTTCTGGATCGGCACCATGCCGTATGCGAAGACCCCCGGTGGCGCCACCATGTACCGCTGGGACGGCCCGGGCTCGGAGCCGCTGACCGCCTGGGGCGGGGCCACCATCTGCAACGGGCTGGGCTTCTCACCCGACGGCGGCACCGCCTACTGGACGGACACGCCCACCGGTACGGTGGTCGCCATGGAATACCGGCCCACCGGCGCCGACCGCGGCGGGCTCACCGACCCGCGCCCCCTCGTGTCCATCGATCCCGTTGACGGTCACCCCGACGGCCTCTGCGTGGACGCCGACGGCGGGGTGTGGGTGGCGCTGAACGGGGGTGCGGCCGTGCGCCGATACACCGCCGACGGCGCCCTGGACGCGGTCGTGGAACTCCCGGTGCGGCAGGTCACCGCGTGCGCCTTCGGCGGCGCCGACTACACCACCCTGTACATCACCACCTCCCGCGAGAACCTGCCCGACGACGTCGAACCCGCCGCCGGTTCCATCTTCGCCGCGGAGCCGGGTGTGAAAGGGCTCGCGCCCCTGCCCTTCAGAAGTTAGGACAGGGGCGCGTTCGCCGCAGGCGGTGGATGGCGTGAGCCCGCCGGTCGGCCACCAGGCCGCGGAGCCGTTCGGCCGCCTGGCCGCTGGCTCGGTCTGCCGTCCGGCTGTGGGGCCGACGGCCGGTCTTCAGCCCTTGTGGTGGAAGCGCTCCTTTAGCCGGGCGATGCGCTCCTCCCAGGCGTCCTTGCGTTCCTGTCGGCGTTCCTGGCGCATGACCTTGGCGGCCTCACGATGCGCAGCCTCGGTGGCTTCCTGGGCCGCCTCCAGCTCGGCCAGCACCTCGTCGGCGGGACGTCGCACCACCACGCCGTCGAGCGGGGCGACCAACCCGTCCAGCACCTCCTCGGCGTACTCGCGGACCTCGGCGAAGATCGCCGTCGTGCCTGCGGGCAGGCGCGAACTGAACTCGCCGATGGCGGTTTCGGCACGGTTGATGCGTCCCACGTCCACGAAGCCCCCGGCCAGGGAGCCGGCGCCCCAGCCGAGCAGCATCCCCAAGGGCCCGCCCAGGATGCCGACCACCATTCCGATCAACCCGCCGGAGAAGGCGCCGTCGCCGATGCGGGAGTCCGCGCCCTCGGCCAGGTGCAGGTGGCCGTCCGGCTCCCGCTCGGCGATGATCGCGGCGGGCACCGAGATCCTGTCCGCCTGTGCCGCCTGCCGGATGTCGCTGAGCGCCTCATAGGCCTTACTGGACTCCGCGAAGGTGATGACGACGAAGTTGTGTGCGGTCATAATGCTGACTCCTGCCTAATTAGTCGGTTGACGGCCCCATGGGGCTGATGACGAGAAAAGTAAACAACTCCTGCAAGTCAGTTGTTAGAGGAATTGGCCGTTTTCAGGCATTCTCCGGGTGTTTTCTTGGTGTAAGTACGGGGGTCGTTGAGCATGTCTGCGAGCCATTATCAGCATACGGTCAGAAAACCGGGTCGGGCTATACGCATACGGCTCCATGCAGCGTCCGAGTGATTGCTCAGGAATCCGCGAGTCTCACCCACGACAATGCGGGCGTGGATCCGCTGCTGCGCAACTGCCTGCTCGTGCTCGCCTTCATCCTGGTGGGTGCCTGCTTCTCTGCCTCCGAGATGGCGCTGGTGTCCCTGCGCCCCACCCAGGTGGACGAACTCGCACGACGCGGCGGTGCCGGAGCCGTGGTCAAGCGTCTGACCGCGGACTCCAATCAGTTCCTATCCGCCGTCCAGGTGGGTGTGACAATAGCCGGATTCTTCTCCGCGTCATTCGGGGCCGCCCAGATCGCCCCGGCGCTGGCGCCCGTCCTCGTCGCTGTGGGGCTCGGGGAGTCAGCGGCCTCGGCGATCACCTTCATCGGCATCACCCTGCTGATCTCCTACCTGTCGGTGGTGGTGGGGGAGCTGGTGCCCAAGCGCATTGCCATGCAGTCCGCCCAGACCGTCGCACTGCTGGCGGCTCGACCGCTGGCCGCCCTCACCGCGGCGCTGCGGCCGGTGATCCGACTGTTGGGAGCATCCACCAACGGCCTGCTGCGACTGCTCGGTCGTGATCCGGCGGCGCAGTCGCAGTCCGTGGGTCTGGGAGAACTGCGCACCATCATCCAGGCGCAGGAGAACCTGGGTGCGGAGGAGCGGCGGATGGTGGTGGACCTGCTGTCGGTGGGGGAGCGCACGGTGTCGGAGGTGATGACGCCGCGCACCGAAGTCGAGTTCGTCTGCGCCGACCTGTCCCTGGCCGAGGCCCGTGCGGCCCTGGCCGGCCTGGAGCATTCCCGCTACCCGGTGCGCCGGGGTCGGGATGACGACGACGTCGTCGGCTATGTGCACCTGCGGGACCTGATCACCCCGGCCGACGACACTCGCCCCGTCGGCGAGATCGCCCGCAGCATCCTGCTGCTCCCGGCGACGGTACCCGTGGTGTCGGCGTTGACGCAGATGCGCGCGGCCCACGCCCATATCGCCCTGGTGGTGGACGAGTACGGCGGTACCGACGGGATCATCACCCTGGAGGACGCGGTTGAGGAGTTCACCGGTCAGATCGCCGACGAGTACGACCGGGAGGCGCCCGCCGTCGTGCGCCGCGACGGCGCCGTTGTCATTGACGGACTGGCCGGGCGCGCCGAGGTGGCCCGGGCGCTGGGCCGGGAGCTGCCCGACGGCCCCTTCGACACCATTGGCGGCTTCGTCATGGCCGAGATGGGGCGGGTGCCGCGGATGGGCGATGCCGTCGCCTGGGACGATCTACGCCTGAAGGTGATTGCGATGGACGGCCGCCGGGTGGGCCGGGTGGAGGTCGCCTCCCCCGGCCCAGTGGCGGACCGTCACGCCGGCCGAGGGCTCAAGACGCGTGCTGACCCGATGGGCGCTCGTTGAGCTTCCACACCGCGCACGACAGGGCGGTGGCGAAGGCCGTCCAGGCCGCATAGGGCGCCAGGGCCACGCCGCGGGCCCTGCTGACCTTGAAGACGCGACGGGTCAGGTCGGCCGAACTGGCGGCGAGGACGCCGGCCCAGGCGGCGGACAGTGCCGGCTGCTTGGCCTGGAAGAAGGCCCAGCTCCAACCCCCGTTGAGTGCCAGGTTCGTGACGGTTGCGGCCAGGAACCTCCTGGCCTCCTTGTTGCTGCCGGTGAGTTCACCTGCCTCCCACAGGTCGGCCAGAGTGAGCCCGGTGGTCAGGGCGACGTCCGTGTACAGCGTGCTCCAGGCAATCGGGAATGCCTCATTGGGAGGATTCCAGTCGGGCTTCTTGAGGCCCTCGTAATACTCACCCCTGGGGTCCGAGGCGGCCGTGCCGGCCGCGGCTGTGACTGCGACCAGCGCGGACGTGGTAAGCAGCGCCTTCAGCTTCAGATGTGCCATTGGAATGCTCTCTGTCGGTTTCGCGTACTCGCTTTTCGAGTACCGGCACAAGAAGGATATGGGTTTTATGTGGGGGAGCGCTCGGCATGGACGCACAAATGCGCGCGAAGAGGCCGACGGCACCCGGGGGAGCGCTTGAAGAAAGGCTGACATCCAGACGGCGGCGCCCGCCGTGTACCGGCGACCTGGCTCCGGTTGACTGCGCCTCAGGGTGCAGGGTCCGATACCTGCTCATGCCTCGACTGTCGTCTCGGTTGACCGTGGCCGCCATAATTCGTCGCAACGGTGCGCGCAGGCGGACACCAGACGGGCATTGGGCAAGTCCACGGTGCGCACCCAGTGGCCGGCGTCGGAGGCATTACGGCCGAACTCCTGGTGGCGGGCCACCAGGCGGTGCACCAGTTCCTCCTCGGACACGTCAATGATCACGAGCAGGTCGATGCGGGCGCGAATGCCCTCCCAGCCGCCCGAGTCCAGGGCCAGGTAGTTGCCCTCGGTGACCACGACGCCCGGACCGTCCACGAGTGCGCCCGCCGCAACCGGTTCATGTAGATCCCTCCGATATACCGGCACTAAGACGTCTGAGTACTCGGGGGCGCGTACCCGGTCTAGAGCGGACCGGTAACCGGCAACGTCGAAGGTGTCCGGGGCGCCCTTGCGGCCGTGACGACCCAGCTGATCCAGGACGGCGTTGGACATGTGGAATCCGTCCATGGGCACGACGCCCGCGAGCAGCCCGCGACGCCGCAGCTGCTCCTCCAGCGACGCCGTGAGCGTGGATTTGCCCGACCCGGGTGCCCCGGTCAGTCCGACTACGATGCGGCCGGGTCGGTCGGCTGCGGCGGTGCCTGTGGCATCGCGTAGGCGGTGCTCCAGACGGTCTACCAGATCTGCGAGCAGCATCTCGGCGGTGCCGTGCGGACGATCGGTGAGGTGGGCATGGGGCGATTATCGCTCAGCGGGCGGCATTCGGGAGGGGCGGGAAGCGGTGGGGTGTCGGCGGATACCGCGGTGTTGGGAGGCCGCCGCTGGACTGTCTTCGCGCGGACGGGCTCCGACGAATGGTCGGCGTCGTCTACTACGCCGGTATGCCCTCTAGTACGCCACTTAGGTGTTTGCTGAAGGCCTCCGAGCCCTTCAGCAAACACCTAACCGGCGTAGTAGACGCCGAAGGGGCGTACCCAACGCCACCCTGCGGCCCGCGTCCTCAAGAACCCTTAGTAACGCGGCTCGGCTGCTCACCGCCCACCACACCTCAACACACCGAGAGCCGCATATGTGGGTGGCGGTCCCGGCGTCGAATGAGGCCGGGACCGCCACCAGGCAGTCCGTTGCTGCGGGACTACCGACGCCGATTGTGCGGGGTTATGCCCGTCTGCGTGCAACCGTGGTGGAGATTCCCGCGAGCAGGAGGATCGCGGCGAGCGTTGCTAGCGGCGTGGTTCCTGCGCCGGTCTTGGCGAGTTTCGCGCGCGAGGACGACTTCGTGGCGGGGCTGGACGGATTGCCGGGTGAGGACGGCGTCACTCCGGGCGTGGTTCCAGCGCTGGACGTTGGTGCCGGTTCACTGGTGGGTTCCGCGGTCGGCTCCTGCGTGGGTGCAATGGTTGGGTCAACGGTAGGTTCACTGGTGGGTTCCGGCGTCGGCTCGGTGGTCGGCTCGACGGTGGGTTCGATTGTGGGTTCGGTGGTCGGTTCCTCCGAAGGTGCGACGGTGGGTTCCACGGTTGGCTCGGTGGTGGGTTCGATCGTGGGTTCGGTGGTCGGTTCCTCCG
>NZ_JAUMUL010000096.1 GCF_030530635.1 Actinomyces sp. | reverse complement strand
TCTCCACCTGCACCGAGTGCGGCCGCTGCCAGGACCTGTGCCCGGCGTGGAACACCGGCAAGCCCCTGTCCCCGAAGCTGTTCACTCTGGCGCTGCGCGACCACCACGCCGCCGTCGCCCCCTACCTGCGGGCGGCGAGCGCACTCGGCGTCGAGCCCGACGAGGTCACCGAGGAGATGCTCGCCGAGCGCCGCAGCACCCGCGGCCCGCTCGGGCGGCTGGTGGGCATGACGGACGGCCTGGAGGACGACGACGATCTGGGCCTGGCTCCGGGCAGCGCTCACACCGGCGACGTGCTGGGCGCCCTGCTGGCCGCGAAGGCCGCCCCGAGCGATACGGGCGTGTCCACGCGTCCGGCGCCGCTGGCCGGCGAGGTGATCCCCGCGGACGTGCTGTGGTCGTGCACCACCTGCGGGGCGTGCGTGGACCAGTGCCCGGTGGACATCGAGCACGTCGATCATGTGATCGACGTGCGCCGTCAACAGGTGCTCATGGCCTCGGCCTTCCCCAAGGAGTTGGGGCAGATGTTCCGCAAGCTGGAGTCCAAGGGCAACCCCTGGGGCCTGGCGGCGCGCAAGCGCATGGACTGGGCCAAGGGCCTGGACTTCGATGTGCCGGTTATTGGTGAGGACATCGAGTCGGCCGAGGAGGTCGACTACCTGTTCTGGGTGGGCTGCGCGGGTGCCTACGAGGACCGGGCGAAGAAGACGACGCGAGCAGTTGCCGAGCTGCTGCACACCGCCGGAGTGTCCTTCGCCGTCTTGGGCGACGCCGAGGCCTGCACCGGCGACCCGGCCCGCCGCGCCGGCAATGAGATCCTGTTCCAGACGCTGGCGGCACAGAACGTGGAGACGCTCAACGAGGCCGGCGTGCAGAAGATCGTGGTCACCTGCGCCCACTGCTTCAACACGCTGGCCCGCGAGTACCCGCAGGTGGGCGGACATTACGAGGTGCTGCACTACACGCAGCTGCTGGGACGCCTGGTGCGGGAAGGGCGGCTGCGTCCCGTTCCCCCGCAGGCGGGGCCGACGGCGCAGCCCGCCGCAGGGCCTGAGGCGGGCGGCGCCTCGACCGTCACCTACCACGACGCCTGCTACCTGGGCCGCCACAACCGCATCTACTCCCCGCCGCGCGAGTTGCTGGAGGCGACCGGCGCCACCACCGTGGAGATGCCGCGCAGCCACGAGCGTGGATTCTGCTGCGGCGGCGGCGGGGCGCGGGCCTTCATGGAGGAGTCGATCGGCACCCGCATCGCGGTGGAGCGCTCGCGCGAGGCGATCGGCACCGGCGCGCAGGTGATCGCGACGGCCTGCCCGTTCTGCACCACCATGCTCTCCGACGGCGTCGCCTCCGAGGGCGCCGACGTGCGCGTCACGGACGTGGCCACCCTGATGCTGGAGTCCGTCCGCCGCGGCCAGCAGCCTGCCTCCGCGTGAGATAAACCGCGGCCGAGAATCATCCGCCGAGTCTCTTGACGCGACTTACTCTACGTCATAGAGTCCTCTACATAATCGCGTAGGAGGTGTCATGCGGCTCGACTTCGACACACCCGTGGCGCTTGAGAACGTAGGCAAGCGCTTCGGCCAGGTGCACGCGCTCACGGGACTCAACCTCCAGATAAGCGCTGGCGGGACCGTGGGCCTGCTCGGACCGAATGGATCGGGCAAGACCACACTTCTCAGCCTGATCGCCGGCCTGCGCCGCCCGAGCGCCGGAGAGGTCAGGCTGTTCGGCGCCGATCCACGCAACCCCGAGGCCAGAGTCCGCCTCGGAGTCATGCCTCAAGGGCCCGGAATCGTGAAGACTATGAGCGTCCTCAAACTCGTGCGGTTCGTGGCTGAGCACTTCGCTGACCACGAAGCGCCCGAGGAATTACTCAGCGCCTTTGGCCTGGACCACCTCTCTAAGAAGGCCGCCGGCTCGCTATCCGGAGGGCAACAGCGGCTCCTGTCGGTCGCGCTCGCCTTCGTCGGCCGACCGCGTCTCGTGCTGCTCGACGAGCCGTCAACCGGATTGGACGTCACCGCGCGCCGACATTTGTGGGACACCATCCAGGAGAGAGCGAGTCAGGGTGTCACAATCTTGCTTACAAGCCATTACCTCGAGGAGGTTCAGGCACTCTCTGACCGTATCGTCATGATTCGCGAAGGCTGCGTCATCGCCGACGACGACGCGGCCTCCTTCGTGCAACGCGCCGCCACCACCGTCATCCGCGTAACGACCGCCGATGACCGCGCACTAAGACTGGCGAACATCCGCAATGCCCGTAGGGACGGCCGAGACGTCATACTTCACGTTGACGACGCCAGCAGCGCACTCCAGTCGCTCGCCGACGCGGGCGTCCGTTACTCGGACATTGATATCCGCAGGCCAAGCCTGGAAGAAGCATTCGCCCAACTAACCACGGGTCAGGAGGTCTCATGACTACCGGCGCGGACCACGATGCGCGAATCAATCTTCAATCGCCGACGAGACTCGCATGGGCGTGGACACGATTTGAGCTATCGACCTGGCTGAAAGAGCCCACCGCCGTAATCCTGAACATCGCATACCCATTGATCATGCTCATGTTCTTCTTCGTCTCCCCGATGAACATTCAGTCAGACCCGGGGCTCGCTCTCTCACTGATCGGATACCTGAGCCTGGTCGGCGTACTAATGGTGTGCACGAACTTCCCTGCCACAGGAGTGCCGGAGGCTCGCGAAAGCGATTTCTATCTATTCTCCCGCACACTGCCCACAGGGCCCGGGCCGCGACTGGTCGGCTGGATTGCCGCACCGATAGCATGCGCGCTGATCAGTGCAGTAGGAACATTCATCATCGGCGTTCTGGTTACCGCCGCCCAGCCCACGCCCAGCCAGTCGGCAGTAATCCTAGGTGTCGCACTAATATTGACCCTCCCAATCACAACACTAGGCCTCGCCCTCGGATTCCTCCTATCGAAGAAGACAGCCCTCGCCGTGAGCCTGACCGTCGCGTTCGCTATGATCCTCTTCGGCGGAATTAGCGGCATGCCGATGCCTCCGTGGGTCGACGCCGTTGCCAAGCTCCTGCCAACAGGCGCAGCCGGAACCATCACCTCCGACTATCTGGCGAACCGGCCATTCAACCCGAGCAACCTAGCGGTCGTTCTCGCGTGGACTACCATTGCGACCGCCGGCTCGGTAGCACTATACCGTCGCGATGAGGGGCGGAATTTCAGGTAGAGGACAGACACACGGTTTCCACAATCTCCTAGTCACCTGCGTTCCGCCGCCACGGGAGTCCTTTTATGGGATGCCTTGATACGCCTCAGCCACGCAACGATCCCGGTGCGCCCACATCATGTAGACTGACATGCCAGCGAAGGAGGCCCGAGCATCATGCCTGATGAAAGAGACGAGGCGGCGGCCATCGTTGAGCGCATCGACGAACTCCGCACGGCATTTCGCCGTCGCACACAAATCAACGACCGTTTCATTTATCTGCTCCTTGCAGCAACATACCTCTTGGCATTCGGCGGCCAGTACGCCCTGCAGCAGGCCTTTCCCGGCATCGGCGGCACGGGCTGGATGGTTGCCGTCATCGGCCCGGTTTCACTCCTCGTCATCTTAACCCACAGCTTCAAGCAGTATGACGGCATCCACGGGGAGACCGCCAGAAGACCGACTTTCTTCGGCATCGCCTGGCTGTTTGGACTGGTGCTGACTCTGTCAATAACCGCAACTGTCGGCGCACAGTTGCCGGTCGATGACGTGGAGCACATCGCTTATGCTACTTCATGCATCTTCATGGGGGCCATCTACTTCTTATCAGGCACCTACTTCGGCGGTCGCCAGGAGAGTATCCTCGGCCTATGGCTAATCACAGTCGGCGGCGTCGGTATGCTACTCGGAATGCCGCTGATGCTCCCCACCATCGGTGTGCTCTCGGCGGCCGGTTTCCTCACCTGCGCACTGGCGGCCAAGCCTCCCGCTCGAAGAGGCTCACTCATCGCTTCACCGGTCCAGCGTGGGCGACCCTAGGGCCCTTCCCGTAGGAACACGCGGCGCGCACAGCAGGCACAGGACAGGAGACCACCCTTATGCATAGCCCTCAAGGTATCATCTGATGTCTCCCATTGAGATGGATGAGTTGATCCACGCCCCGACGCGGCTGAAGATTATGTCGGCGCTGGTCGAGCTGGGCGAGAACAGCGAGATCACGTTCTCCCGCCTGCAGAACCTTCTTGAAATGACGCCCGGAAACATGTCCGCTCATATTAAGCGCCTTGAGCGAGCAGGCTACCTGGCAACAACCAAGACTTTCACTCGTCGCGGCGTCGCCCAGACACGAATCAGAGTCACCAGCCGGGGCGTCACGGCATTTGAAGACTACGTGCGCCAGTTGCAGACCTTGATCAGAACACCCTTGAACGCTCACACGCACGCGGAGCAGCGATAGCCAGCTCTTCAAACGAGCCGGTTCACCGTCCATGACGCCTCAACGGTCTGTTGAAGTCCTCCGAGCCATACAGCACACCGCTAACCGGCGTTCCCGACACCGAAGTGGCGTAGTAGAGAGCATATCCGGGCCGACGCCGGCCTGAGCGCCTAGAAGTCGGTCGCGACACTCACCCCAGTCAAGGCGGCACGAATGGCGCCCGGGCGCACGTCTCCCTGCCGCAGGATCGTCACCCGGCCGTCCTGAACCTTGACGATCGTCGACGATGCCGTGGTGCCCTGATGCCCGCCTTCGAGGATCAGGTCCACCGCGTCGCCGATCTGCTCGCTCGCGAGTTTCAGATCCACTAGGACGCCGTCGGCCCTCCCGGACAGGTTCGCCGAGGTCATCGCCACCGGCCGACCGACGAGGTCCAATAGTCGTTGCAGGGTCGGGTTGGACAACACCCCGAGCGCAACCGTGCTGCCTCCGCGCACCAGGAAGTCGGGCACCGCGTCGCTGCGCGGCAGGACCAGGTTGAAAGGGCCGGGCCAGAACGCCGCCGCCAGTGCCTGAACCGTGGCCCTGTCCGCCGCGGGTACCCGCGTGTAGCGTTCCCAGTCCCCGGAGTGCCGCAGGAGGAGGGTCAACGGGGAGGTCGCCGGGCGGCGCTTGATGGCGCAGGAAGAGGGTCAACGGGGAGGTCGCCGGGCGGCGCTTGATGGCGAAGGCCCGCTCGATCGCCACCTCGTTCCAGGAGGGTTATTCATAGGGGTGGCTCGCCGCTCCTGAGTCGTCTCACTTTAGTGCCCTGCGGTGTTTAGGTTGTTGAGGATTTGCTGTGCGGTCTGGGTGGTCTGGGGTTGGGCGGTGACGTGGTGTCCGTTGATGGTGATGGTGACTTCCTGGAGCGGCCGTAGTTCGCGTACGAGTCGCTTGATGCTCACGCCGGTGGCGGCTTGTAGATGGCGGGCTACCGCCAAGGCGGCCATGACGACGGTCAGGTGGGCCTGGATGGCGTCGTGGGTGTGGTGGAAGACGGGCCTGGCCCGCAGGTCGTGCTTGCTCATTCGGAAGGACTGCTCCACGTGCCACAGCTCGTGGTAGGAGGCGATCACCTCACCGGCGGGCATCACCGTGGCGGGGATGTTGGTCACGTAGCCTTTCAGCCCGGCGAGCCTCCTGGCGCGGGCCAGGCCGGCCTCATCCAGCACCTGGTCGCCCTTACGGGTGGTGACGAATCTGGTGGCCTTGGGGCGCCGGTCCCCGGCGACCACCGCCCGAGCCCGGTTCTCCTGCGCGGTCAGGGTCTTGTTGTCCCGGGCGAACCGGCGCGCGCTGTAGGCCCACACCGCGCGCCACGACCCGGGATACGCCTGAGCACTCCAGACGGGCTCATCACGGACGTTCTGGTCGCGTTCCCGGCTGGTGGAGCCTCGGCGTGGGGTGATGGTGTCGATCACCTGCCCATCGGTGAAGGCGTCCCCATGCCAGGCGAAGTGGGCGTCCAGGTCCGCCGGGGCCTTGGTCATGCGGGACCCGACGATGAACCCCAAGCCGGCCTGATCGAGCGCTTCGAGGTTGGTTGCTGAGAGCATGCCGGCGTCGGCGACCACGACCAGGTGCTCGGTCCCCGACGCCTCCCGGAACTCCTCGACCATGGGGATCAGCGTGCTGGTCTCGGCCCTGTTGCCCTCCCAGCAGCCTATCTGTAGGGGGAAGCCCGCCCGATCCACCAGCAGCCCCACGATGACCTGCGGGTCGACCCGCCGCTCCTTGGAATAGCCCACCCGCCGTAGGTCGTCTTCCTTCTCCGCCTCGAAGTACAGGGTCGTCACGTCATACAGGCACAGGGACAGGTCGCCGCGGCCGGTGACATGCCGCAGGCAGGCGGCCTGAATACGGGAGCGGTAGTCGCCAGTAATGCAGCGGGCCAGGGACCGGAACAAGGATGCCCGCGACACGCTACCCACCCCCAGCTCACTGACTACGCGGGGTACTTGCTCCTTGCTGGTGGGCTCGATCAGCCGGGCAAGCACCATCTGCTTAAAGCCTTCATCCCCACCAGTAGCCTCATCCAGCCCCAGGGCCGCGTATGCGCCACACAGCACATCCCACAGCAGGGCCGAGCGCTTGGACTCAACCACCGCCGACGCGGCCTGGCCGGCGGCCTGCGGTGGCAGGCCGGCCAGGTCCAGCACCCCCTGGCCGCCCCGGATCTTCTCCCGCCCCGCCTGAACCAGGGCCGCCAGCTCCGCCTCACCCGTGTGCCGAGCCCAGATGCTCCACAACCCGGCGCACCCCGTGCTCCTTAGCCACGATCTGCACCGCCGTAGCACCCGACGCGGTACGCACCTTACGAACATACGGGCTCACACACCATCACTCTACCGCCCACCGGATTAGTGCCCCACAACCACCAACCCAACCACACCACACCAACGAAAAACCCCGATCGTGACGCACAGTCACCAAAAACGAGACGAGTCAGGCCTGAACCGTGGCCCTGTCCGCCGCGGGTACCCGCGTGTAGCGTTCCCAGTCCC